>JAJFGQ010000050.1 GCA_021776075.1 Alphaproteobacteria bacterium
TAGCATGCTTAAACAGCGGGGGTCCATAATGTCAGCAGCTTTGCTGCTGTCTTTTTCTGGATCCCGTTTGTTTAAGCGAAGCAAAAAACGCTTCGCCAACGGGATGACAGGCTTGTGCAATTGTTAATGAAAACGACTATAGTGCTTTCTATTAAGAATAAGACATTGTCATGCCCGGCCTTGTGCGTCACAGAAAATCAAGGGGGCGCTAGCGTGAATGTTATGAGCTTAAACCCCGGCAGATTCTTGCATTTCCTTATAGGGCTTCACGGACTTTCTAAAGGCCGGCAAGCTTTCACGCTTTGCCATTCTTAATTCATAATCCTTTTGTAAATTCAGCCAGAATCCGGCGCTCATATCGAAGAAAAGCCCGAATCGCAAAGCCATGTCAGCCGTTATTGCCCGGTTTCCTTCAATGATATTCTTAATCGCCGAGCGGTCAACACCAATAGCTCTTGCAAAAGCACCGGGCTTCACATCCAGGTCATCAAGAAAATCCTCTTTCAGCATCACGCCGGGATGTTCTATTTCAATCAGTTTCTTAACCATCGTTTTATCTCCTTTCTAATGGTAGTCGACCAACTGCACTTCGTGCGCTTCGTTATTGATCCATTTAAAAATAATGCGCCATTGCCTGTTAACCCAAATCGCATAAAAATCCTTCAAATCTCCCTCTTTTTTTTCCAGTTTATTGGAAGGGGGAACCATCAAGTCTTCAATCCTTTTCGCCGCATCAATGTAGCGCAAACGCCGCAGAACCTTCTTTTGAAGGGTGGAATCAAGTCTCTTGACCTGTTCGCCCTCAAAAATCTTTGCCGTTCTTTCATCTGCGAAGCTCTTAATCATATTTGTAGTGTAACGCACAACATTCATAACGTCAACAAAAAAGTTGTTTATCGCACTACTTTTTTACAGAGGTTAGCATGAGTAAGAGATGGTTCAGGTTTTATGAGGAAGCTATAAATGATCCCAAAGTACAAAAGCTTGGAGGCACGGGCCGGAATCGAACCGGCGTACGAGGATTTGCAGTCCCCTACATAGCCACTCTGCCACCGCGCCTTCATAGAACCTACCCGTTAGCAGCTTTTTTTGCAGAAAGCCAGAGTCTTTGGCGGTGAAATAAAAAAAGATAATCTTATGTTATGTTGATAAGTCTGTGGAAAACTCTGGTCAAGAGGCTGTTTTTCCTTTAAAAAAGAGGGAGAGGCTTTCTGTCCTCATTTTCTTTTCTCAAGAGATTTTTCCAAGAGTGTTTTTTGATCATGATGAATTATCCCGCTGCCCGTCAGACGATGGTTGAGTCCCAGTTGCGCCCGAACGGTGTGTCCTCACCGGCGGTATTGGAGGCATTTTCTGTTGTTCCGCGTGAACGTTTTGTACCGGAAGATTATCAGGCTTTGGCCTATGTGGATAATGACCTTGTGTTTGCTGATGGCCGCTTTCTGATGGAGGCGATGTTACAGGCCCGTATGATGGAGGCGGTGAGTTTAACGGCAGATGATGTTGTTTTGAATGTCGGGGATGTCACCGGTTATTCATCGGCCCTTTTCTCCGGCATTGTCAGCACGGTTGTTACACTGGAGCCAGAGCCCGGCATGCTGACGCAGGCTCAGGCGCTGTGGGCGGAGAGGGACTTTTGTAATATTGCAACGGTTCAGGGGGCTTATGAAGCCGGTTGCCCGGAGAATGAGCCGTATAGTTTGATTTTTATTAATGGCGCGTTATCTGGCATTCCCGGCTGTTTTCTGGGGCAGCTTACGATCGGTGGGCGTTTGATCGTTATTGAAAGAACGCCCGGGGCCGTAATGGGGGCGGCGGTTCTCTATGAGAGGCTGGAGGATGAGTCTTTTTCTTCCCGTAAGTTGTTTGACGCGACGGCACCCTATCTGGAAGGTTTTGTGCCGCAAGCGGACTTTGTGTTCTGATGTTTTGTTTTTCTAAAATCAGGTTTGTTCTCTCTCCGTTGTTTGTAACGGGGTTTCTGTGTATGGGGACGGTGTCTGTTGCTCTGGCGCAGGATACGAATGACGTTCTGATTGATCCCGCCATCATAGAAATGATTATGTCTCCGGATGTTTCCTCTGCCATTGATAACGGCAAGGATGCAGAAGACGAGAGTCTTCAAAAACTGGAAGAGGCGTTGCGCTATGCCTATGTGAATAATCCGACTTTACGGGCGGCGCGGGCAGGGTTGCATGCTGTTCATGAGGAATTTCCGCAGGCGCAGGCCGGTTGGAAACCTTTGATTGATGCCAGTACGACACTTTCTGATTCAACGATTGACGGCAGTAATTTCGGAGGGGCAGGCGGGACAACCTCGACGGAAGTGGGGGTGGGTTTCAATCAGCCTTTATATCGCGGGGGCCGGACAATGGCAGCGATGGACGTGGCCGACAGTAATATTATGGCACAGCGGTTTTTATTGAGAGGAAAGGAGCAGAGCATCCTTCTGGATGTGGCAACGGCCTATATGGATGTTCTGCGTGATAAATCCCTTTTGGAGCTTAGTGACAGCAACAGGAGCGTTATTGAACGTCAGCGTGAAGCCACGCGCTACAGGTTTGATGTCGGTGAGCTGACAAAAACAGATATAGCGCAATCAGATGCGCGCATGGCGGAAGCAGAGGCTGAATATGTCAAAGCTCTGGGGGCTTTGAGGAAAACACAGTCTGTCTATGAGCAGGTTGTCGGTCTAAAACCGGGAGAGCTTGCTTCGCCCTCTCTCTTTTTTCCGATACCTGACAGCCTGGACGAATCTTTGAGTCTGGCGGAAAAAAACAACCCCGATATATTATTTTCAGAATACATTCATAAAGCAGCTGAAAACGGTGTTGATACGATTTTCGGAGAATTATTGCCTGAGTTATCGCTGTTTGGAAACTGGAGTCGGCAATATGATCCGCAACCCGGTTTGATTAAAGAATCAACGACGAAAACAGTCGGCTTGTCGGCGTCTATCCCCCTGTATGAAGGCGGTGCTGTACGTTCTCGTGTGCGTCAGGCCAAATATACTGCCAATCAGCGTCATCTGGAGATTTTGGAGATTCGGCGCTTTATCAGGCAGGAAGCTGTGGCGCATTGGGAAGATTTGTTGGCCGCACGCGCAGAAATACGGGCGCGGGAGGCGCAAGTGAAGGCTTCTTATACAGCGCAAGAGGGTGTTCATGAGGAAACGGATCTGGGGACACGGACGATATTAGACGCTTTGGACGCTGATCAGGAGTATCTGGACGCGCAAGTGGCACTTGTGACGACGCAACGCGATGAAATTGTAGCGACGTTTGCTTTGGCGGCAACTTTGGGGCTTCTTGACCCTGAAACCCTTGGTTTTCCTGATGTTTTGGAGGATTATGCGGCCCATTTTAGGGCAACAAAGTCAAAAATATTGGGGATGGATGTGAAAATTGATGAGGGTGAACGTTAATCGCCCTTTGACAAGGCGCCGTCAATATAAGAGACTTAACCTAGTATTGTAATGTGTTGAATCAACACGGCTTCTGTCTATGTCTGAAAATAATTCTGAAGAAGAACCCTCGATCGAGGAGATTTTAGCTTCCATTCGTCAGATTATATCTGACGATGATGAGGAAGATGAATCTGAAGCGCCGGCAGAACAGGCTGCCCCTGAGCCTAAGGCCGCCCCTGAGCCTAAGCCGGAACCTGACGCTGATGTTCTGGAGTTAACGGATGTGGTGGATGAGCCGGCCCGTGAATCGAACCTGGATTTAAGTGCGGATGATGATGATGAGCCGGCCCGTGAATCGGATCTGGATTTAAGCGCGGATGATGATGAGCCTGTTCGTGAGCCCATGGAAATCGACATGCTTGATTCGGACGGGGATGATTCGATTCTCACAGAAAATGCAGCGACAGCGACCTATGACGGGTTTTCCGAGTTACTACATAATATTGCTATTGAACGGCAATCCCATCCGGCGGGTATTACGCTGGAAGATATTGTGCGTGAGCTTTTGACACCAATGCTGCGGAGCTGGGTTGATGAGAATTTGCCCGATATGGTAGAGCGCCTGGTTGAAAAAGAGCTGGAAACGCTTGCTCGCAAGGCTTTGGACAAGTAAAACAAACTTATCATTTAGAGTCCTGACCCTAACACAGAATGGAATTGATCTGATGCTGGATAAAACGTTTCAGCCTGAGAAGGTAGAATCACATCGTTATGAGGAGTGGGAAAAGTCCGGTTCGTTTGCCTGCAAACCGCAGAGCAACATGGCGCCCTTTTGCATGATGATGCCACCGCCGAACGTAACGGGCAGCCTGCATATAGGCCATGCCCTGAATGCGACCTTGCATGACGTTCTTGCCCGGTACAATCGCATGAACAACAGGGATGTTTTGTGGCAACCCGGTACGGATCATGCCGGTATTGCGACACAAATGGTTGTGGAACGCAAGCTGGAGGCCGAAGGGAAACATCGTCGTGATCTGGGGCGTGAAGGTTTTCTGGAGGAAGTCTGGAAATGGAAAGAAGAATCAGGGGGTACGATTGTTAATCAGTTGCGCCGTCTGGGCGTTACGCCGGACTGGAGCCGCGAACGTTTTACGATGGATGAAGGTTTGTCTGCGTCCGTTCGTAAGGTCTTCGTACAGCTTTATAAAGAAAAACTGATTTACCGCGACAAGCGTCTTGTGAACTGGGACCCGAAACTACGTACGGCGATTTCCGATCTGGAAGTTGAACTGCGGGAACAAAAAGGCCATATGTGGCACATCAAGTACCCGATAGAAGGAGAGGAAGAGCGCTTTATCACGGTAGCGACAACGCGGCCCGAGACAATGCTGGGCGATACGGCCGTGGCTGTTCATCCGGATGACGAGCGTTATAAGGACCTTGTCGGGAAATTTGCAATTTTGCCCATTGCGAATCGTCCCATTCCTATTGTTGCCGATGAACATGCCGACCCGGAGCAGGGTAGTGGTGCTGTTAAAATTACACCGGCTCATGACTTTAACGATTTTGAGGTCGGAAAACGCCATAATTTGCCGATGATCAGTATTTTCGATGAAAGCGCCTGTATTAATGACAATGCACCGGAGGACTATCGGGGGCTTGAGCGCTATGATGCCCGTAAGAAGGTTCTAGGGGAACTGGAAGAGCTTGATTTGATTGTCGCGGTTGAGGATATAAAACATGCCGTTCCTTATGATGAAAAAACAAAATCCGTTATTATAGAGCCGCTTTTGACCGATCAATGGTATGTCGATGCCAAGACATTGGCGCAGCCGGCAATTGAAGCCGTGCGTAGTGGTGACATAGAAATCATTCCCAAACAGCAGGAGAATACTTATTACGCATGGATGGAGAATATCCAACCCTGGTGTATCTCCCGGCAGCTTTGGTGGGGACACCAGATTCCGGCGTGGCACGGCCCGGAAGGGGCTATCTTTGTTGCTGAAACGGAAGCAGAGGCCTTAGCAGAGGCCCGGGAGAAATTTGGAGAAGATGTCCGGCTGGACCGTGACCCGGATGTATTGGACACATGGTTTTCATCGGCTTTGTGGCCGTTTTCAACATTGGGCTGGCCGGAGGAAACACCGGAGTTGGAGAAATATTATCCCGGCGATGTATTGATCACCGGCTTTGATATTATTTTCTTCTGGGTGGCGCGCATGATTATGATGGGTATTCACTTCATGGGTGATGTGCCTTTCAAAAAAGTCTATTTTCATGCGCTTGTCCGTGATTCCAAAGGACAGAAAATGTCAAAAACCAAGGGCAATGTGATTGACCCGTTGGAACTTGTTGATGAATACGGTGCGGATGCCGTGCGCTTTACCCTGATGGCGATGGCGGCACAGGGGCGGGATATAAAACTTGCCGAAGAGCGTATAGCGGGATATCGCAATTTTGCGACCAAGCTTTGGAATGCAGCGCGTTATTGTCAGATGAATGAGTGCCTTCCTAACCCTGCTTTTGATCCGGCTGGTGTAACTTATACGCCCAATCAATGGATTATCGGGGCTGTGTCTGATAATAAAGCCGCTATTGAGAAAGCGCTTGCGGGCTATAAGTTCAATGATGCGGCGTCTGTATTATATCAGTTTGTTTGGGGCACGTTTTGTGACTGGTATCTGGAGTTTACAAAGCCTGTCTTGCAGGACAATGCCCTGAAGGATGATGCGCTTAAGGATGAAACAAAACAGACGACAGCCTGGGTTCTGGAGCAGATTCTGATTCTGCTTAATCCGTTTATGCCCTACCTGACGGAAGAGCTTTATGCTGCCATGGCAGAGCGTCCGGCGGGGGCTAGTCTTTTGACAGCGAAATGGCCGGACTATGATTCCGGTCTAAAAAAACAGGAGGCCATGGAAGAAATGGATTGGTTGCTCCGGTTTATTTCTGAAATTCGGAGCGTCAGGTCGGACATGAATGTTCCGGCGGGTGCCAAGATTAACCTGATGGTTAAGGATTCTGCTGACAAAACGAATGAACGTTTGAAGTCATATGATGAAATTATCAGGCGTATGGCGCGTTTGGAAGATATTGCGCGTCTTGATGGTGATGTACCACACGGCTCTATTCAAACGGTTGTCGATGAAGCGACTATTGTTTTGCCTATTGCCGACATTATTGACTTGGATAAAGAGCGGGAGCGTCTGAAAAAGGAAATCAACAAGCTGTCAGACGACATTAAGAAAATAGATCAAAAGCTTGGTAATAAAAAGTTTATTGATAATGCGCCCGATGAGGTTGTGGCCGAACAACGCAACAGAAAAAGCGATGCCGAGACTGTTTTATCAAAACTCAGTCAGGCTTTGAAGCAGCTTGAGGCCGCGTGATCTTTTATGAAAATTCTTGACAGGAAATTGGTTTACATATAGCCCCTGCTCTTGACTTTTATAGAGGAGAAAAGATGATGTCAGAAGAAAACAGGGACTCGTTGCCCGAAGAATTTACGAACGCACTGGATACAATACAGAAGGCCAAAACAGCTGACGATGTTTTGGAGGGTAAAGCTGTTGTGCATGTTCCGGCTACGCTTAGCGCTTATATTTGTAACATTAAAGGTGATGACGTTCATCCTACAGTCAAAGCTTATGCCGGTGTTATTTCCGGATTTAGTGCCGACGAGTATAATAATCCGACTGCTTATACCAAATCCCTGGTATATTCATTTCTGGCACTTCATCCACCGGCTAAAAAGCCGAAAACACCCAATCCTTTTGGAGAGAACAAACTGTAATATAGTAGTTTGCATTAAGAATTGCACATTTCATTTTGATCCGCCACCCCTACGCCGTCACCCCCGCGGCATGCGTAGCATGCTTAAACAGCGGGGGTCCATAATGTCAGCAGCTTTGCTGCTGTCTTTTTCTGGATCCC
>JAJFGQ010000006.1 GCA_021776075.1 Alphaproteobacteria bacterium
CAGTTCTACATCCCCGGTTTCCCGAAGCGCACTCAAGTCTCGTTTAAGTCCGTTGCGTCTACCGGTTCCGCCACGCCCGCACAATTGTGCCTTACTATAGCCTCCGAACAAATGACAACCAAGAAAAATTTGTAATATAAATAAAAGTATCAATCTTTCTCTTTATTTGTTTTCTTTGGTTTTTGCTTACGAACATTTATAGCTGCCGCATCAAGGCTAGTACTGATATGGGAGGCGTAATATTTTTCGATCATTTCAACGCTGGTGCGACAATTTTTAGCAATTTGATAAATATCCGCGCCTTCCATGAGGCGCAAACATATATAGGTGTGCCGCAGGCTGTAAGCTGTTCGTGTTTGGCCGTCTCGGTCGAATTTAAGCTCTTCTTCTTTCAGGATGATATTGAAAAGCTCCCTGTGCCGTTTTGGGAATAGAAGGTCCGATGGCTCAGGGGCGTTGCGTTCTTTCAGTCTTTCAAACGGTCTGACAGCCCCGGTCATGCTCTTACAGAAGCCAATGCCGCGCTTGCCGCGCACTTCGATTTCCAGTATCGTTTCGTCGGTGGAGTCGTCCTCGATGATTTGAACATCGCGGTATTCTAGCCGCCAAGCTTCGTCGGGCCGCAAGCCCGTATTTGCCATGAACAATACGAAGTCATGAAGCTGAGCATACTCCCACTTGTAGCGGGGCCTTGGCGGGTTTTGCACGCGGCGGCGTGTCGCCTCATAAAGCTGTTTGTATTCCTCCGCCGAAAACCACGCCCTGTGCGAGATTTTACCGGAGGTTTTATAGGGTTCGGACAAGTCCGGCAAATATTGTAGCCAGCCATGGCGTAGGGCTGTCTTTAGGGTTTGCCGAAGTGCTACGATCTCTTTATGCATGGTGCTACGCGAGGGCGGCTTGCCGCGCTCCGCAACTGATTTTTCCCTGCGGTGGATGCGGTACTCCTGGACCTGACCCGGTGTTATTTCCGACAGGCCCATTTCGCCGAAGAAGGGGATTAAATGGAGGTGCAACTTGTCCATGGTCCCTTTAACATGCATCGGGCTACGCTGGCCTTCGGTGATAATTTCGTATTCGCGCTCGAATTGCGCAGCGGCCACTTTGAAGGTCTTTTCATCCTTGAGTTCACCGGCGCGGCTTTTGCCGCGTAACTCAAGATACCAGTCTTCGGCGAAGTCCTTGGCTTGGGCGAGGCTTTCTTGTTTGGTGCTGGTCCGCCTGTTCTTCCCGGAAAGATAGGTGGAGCATTGCCAGTAACGGCTGTTATCACGCTTATAAACGTGAACTTTGCCGCCCATCATGATGTGGTCTGCCATCGGGGAATATCCTTTCCAAAATGCCTTTTTTTGTGTAAGACATGTGTAAGGATATTTTAGTTGATTTTTGAAGTCAAGAAATGAATTAAATTACTGATATATAATGCTTTTTTAACTTACTGATTTTTATGCTATTCTGTTTTTAAGTCCGCAGCGTCTACCATTCCGCCACGCCCGCACAAGAATGAGAGAATAAGCATAGTTTTCTCAGGCACGCAATCTCTGGCCCGGTTTTTCAAGAAGAATATCCACGATACCGTTCATAACGGCGTGTCCTCTGGTCGTAAGATGCAGCTCTTTCCTTCGCTTTTCCAGCGCAGAAACGCTGACCTTTACCAGACCGTACGCCGTCCCTTTTTGCCTGTGCTTGGACAAAGCCCCCGCAATCCGGGATATAGTGGACAGCGGCATGCCGGTTTTCTCGGAAAGCCCGGTCAATGAAATCCCTTCATTGATCGTAATTTCAGCGAGACAAATCGCATATTGAAGGGGAAATTCAGGGTCAATTTTCTGAAGCTCCCTCATCAGAACAAGAAATCCCGCTACCGTCTGTTCTTTTTCCATTATCACAGCATTCCTCTATTAAGCCCTCTCGCAGAGCAACACGACTGCGTGGCGTATATACCAACCGACAATACGGTATATCAACTATTATTTCACCATTGTAATGCTGTTTCGCAAACAAAGGGCTTACGGACAGCGCCCATGCACACTCAACATGCAGGGCGCAAAAACGCCCCAGTTTCATATACGTCATCATCTTTTTTTCCCACACACATACACAAAAACAAAACAAGCCGCACTAAAAAATGCAACATACGATTGTGTTGGATGTTTTATACAACCAAAGATAAATTATGTCAACAAAAACGTCTTGAAAAGGCTTCTATGCTTATGAAGAAAGCCATGAATATCGCCGTTTTGTAGCTGATGAGCAGAACTATTGTCATTCATACAAACCTGCCATTCATCGTAAGTTTTCAGAAAACTGCCCAGCTTTATATGCCGGTCCATAAAAACAAGAGGGTATGACAGGCCATGAACCAATACAGGAGGACGGGAAACAGGGCATTTGATGCCACTGGCATCTTCATAGTGACACCCCTTCATAACCTCGGTATCCGTAAAATTCAGGTGAAAAGCAGAAACTGTTGAAAACAGACTTCGGCTGATATCACAACCGGCAATATCGGTCGCACCAAACGAAGAGCCGGAAAAATTAGAATCCTGAAGAGACGAAAAACAAAAACACGCATTTTGGAGAGAGGCATCGGAAAAATCAGATCCCTCCAGATCAGACTCGGATAAATTGGCGCCCATAAAATTAGAGCCCTTCAAGCGACTATGGCGCATACGAACATTATCAAGGTTAGCATTCAGAAAAGAAGAATGCTGCAAATCCGCATAATCAAGAGACACATTATCCTGTGCGGCCTGCTCAACAGCCTCTTTAAGGCTTTCAAACTGCCCTTCAAAAAGCACTTTGTCCGTATGGTGGTGTTTAATCTGTATAAATCGCATCGCTTACCTCCTCCTGTTTTTATTGTTGCAACCCTGATAATTAAAAATCTTATTCAGCGCTTAATAACGTCTCTATTAGGACGCGACATATAGTTGATATATTGCAACTATTGTCAAGCGAAAAAGTTGTATTGTGGATTTTAATATACCCTATGAGTGTATTTTGTGAGTCTGTTTGCCAGAGTGCTGCTCTTGCTCTAGATTTCCTGTGTCATGACAAAGAACCCGCCTCCATCACTGAAAACCGGCACAGAGCTTATCAAACAGCGGCTAAAAACCCTGCCTGATACTCCCGGTGTGTATCGCATGCTGAATAAAAAAGGCGAAGCCCTCTATATCGGCAAGGCCAAATCCCTGAAACGCCGTGTGACATCCTACACCCACACCAGCAAGCTGCCGTTACGCCTGCAACGCATGGTCTCTGAAACCTGCGACATGGCCTTCATACACACCCACACGGAAGGCGAGGCGCTCCTTCTTGAATCCAATCTGATTAAAAAATTAAAGCCGCGCTACAATATTCTCCTGCGGGATGACAAAAGCTTTCCTCATATCATGATCACGGCAGATCACGATTTTCCCTTGCTGACAAAACACCGGGGCGCCAGAAAAAGAAAAGCCGATTATTTCGGCCCCTTTGCTTCAACAGGGGCTGTGAACCGCACCATTACAATCCTGCAAAAAATATTCCTGCTACGCAATTGCACAGATCATGTGTTTGCACAGCGCAAGCGCCCCTGCCTGCAATATCAAATCAAACGCTGCACCGCGCCGTGCGTAGAGAAGGTCACGAAAAAAGAATATGCTGCGCAAGTGGCTGATGCGAAAGCTTTCCTATCGGGAAAAAGCCAGAACATACAGGAAAACTTCGCCGGGGCTATGCAAAAAGCCAGCGATGACAGAGACTATGAAACCGCCGCCCGCTATCGGGACCGCATACGGGCTTTGACAACAATACAGGCACATCAGGACATTAACCTGGACGGTCTGGGCAATGCCGATGTTATCGGGCTACACCGCGAAAAAGGCCACAGCTCTACCTTGGCCTGTGTTCAGGTCTTTTTCTTCCGTGGCGGCCAGAATTTTGGGAACCGCGCTTATTTCCCCCGCCATAGCGATGACGATACAGACGAAACCATTCTGAGTGCTTTTATCGCTCAGTTTTACGAGAACAAACCGCCGCCGCCAAACATTCTGGTCAGTCACCCGCTGCATGACAAACAACTGCTGGAAGAGTCTTTCAAGATTAAAATAAAACACCCCCAACGCGGCACACGAAAAAGAATTGTCGGTTTTGTCGTAAAAAATGCCGCCGATGCCCTGAAACAGGCAATAGATCAAAAGACGAAGGAAACATTATTACTGGAGGGTGTAGCTACATTGTTCGGTTTAAAAACCCCGCCGGAACGGATCGAAGTTTACGATAACAGCCATATCTCAGGCACCAATATGGTCGGCGCCATGATCGTTACCGGGCCGGACGGATTTAGAAAAAGCGCCTATCGCAAATTTAACATCAAACATGCCCTTGCTGCGGATGATTACGGCATGATGCGCGAAGTCATACAACGCCGCTTTGCCGGCAAAAGCAGTGCAAAAAACGACTGGCCGGACATCCTGTTGATTGATGGCGGACAAAGTCAGTTTAATGCCGTTTATGAGACACTGGTTGCACTCGGCATAGAAAATGATCTGTGCCTCGTTTCCATTGCCAAGGGCCCCGACCGGAATGCAGGCCGGGAAAAGTTTTTTGTAGCGGGAAAGGCTCCCTTTCAGTTACCGGAGAACGATCCCCTCCTCCATTACCTCCAAAGGCTGCGGGATGAATCGCACCGCTTTGCCATAGGCGCCCATCGTACACGGCGCGCAAAACAAATCACTAAATCGCCTCTGGACGATGTGCCCGGCATCGGCGCCAAACGCAAAAAAGCATTGCTCCACCATTTTGGCTCGGCACAGGAAGTCGCCCGCGCCGGTCTGCAAGACCTTGAAAAAGTAGAGGGTATATCGGCCGCCATAGCGCAAAAAATCTATGATTTTTTCCATGAGAAATAGACAAGGCTCGTAACAGGAAAGGGGAACCGTCATCCCGCGTTCCCTCTTCACGTCCCCCCGTTGAAGGACAGGGTCCATTTATCAGTCATCACGAATGAATATAAGGAATCTAATGCGTGGGAGGATTCACCGAGAAAAAACGCCCTAATCCTTCTTATCAACCCATTCATCCGTTGAACGGATACTCAGGGCGCGAGGTTCATCGCCATGTTTTTTAATCAGTTCGATAAGCTCTTCCGTTGCGACATCAAGACTCTCTTTGTCCGTCGCCCGCATAACCAGACTTAGGCCCAGAACGCCGCCTCTGTAATGGGGGTAGCTACCCATCTGAACATCCGGATAGCGCTCCTGAAGTTCGGCAAGATCAGATGCCAAAACACTTTCCTGTAAGGAACAAGCCACCGTATTCGATAAAATCGGCTTCCCGGCTTTAATCATACCCAGTAAATGATCCAGCATCGCTTGCATGATACGGGGCACGCCCGCCATCACATGAACATTCTCGATAATAAAACCCGGGGCGGCTGTCACGGGATTGGGAATAAGCTGCGCGCCCTCTGGAATCATACACATCTTGGCACGGGGCGGCGTTAACTCCTCAAGGCCATAATGCTCTTCCAGCATACGAAAAGCCTGCTCGTTCTGAACGAGTTCAACACCAAACGCCTTGGCAATACTGTCTGCCGTAATATCGTCATGTGTCGGGCCAATTCCGCCCGTTGTAAATATATAATCAAAATCAGGCCGTAGGGCATTAATGGTCTTGATAATAACATTTTCATGATCCGGAATAATACGAACCTCGGCCAACACAATCCCGTAATCCGTCAGACGCTCTGCGATCCACGGCGTATTACTATCCTGCGTACGCCCGGCCAAAATTTCGTTGCCTATGATGACAAGAGCAGCCGTATAAATATCCCGATCAGCTTGTATTTCAGTTTCTGGCATGAGCTCCGTATAATCGATTTAGTTGCAAAATTTCAGCTTCACTGTATATCTCTTTGTAAAGATAATAGCAAATGGATGGATACAATTGGAAGTAATATGCGCGAAACATCTGATATGAACAAAAATACGGAACAAAAATTCTCCCAAAGCGGGATAGAAATTCATACGCCCGCAGATTTTGAAGGCATGCGAAAGGCCGGACGGCTGGCGGCAGAGGTTCTGGACTATATCACGCCCTATGTGACGCCCGGCGTCACAACGGAAGCACTGGACAAATTATGCCATGATTACACCGTGAAGCACGGCGCCATTTCTGCGCCCCTGAATTACAAGGGCTTTCCCAAATCCATCTGCACCTCTATCAATCACGTGGTCTGCCACGGCATTCCCGGTCCCAAAAAGCTGGCCAATGGCGATATTGTCAATATTGATGTCACCGTCATCATTGACGGCTGGCACGGCGATACGAGCCGGATGTTTATGATCGGCGATAAAGTATCGCGGAAGGCCGAACGGCTTGTTCAGGTCACATATGATTCAATGATGGCGGGGATTGAGGCCGTTAAACCCGGTGCTACACTGGGCGATATTGGCCACGCGATTCAAACTCTCGCCGAGGCAGAACGCTTTTCCGTGGTACGAGATTTCTGCGGTCACGGCATTGGCAAAATATTCCACACATCCCCTTCTGTCGTTCATTACGGCGAACCGGGAACCGGCACAGTCCTTGAACCCGGCATGTTTTTCACCATCGAGCCGATGATTAATGCCGGACACTGGGCAACAAAGGTGCTGGAGCAGGATGGCTGGACCGCCGTCACCCGCGACCGTTCCCTCTCCGCCCAGTTTGAGCATTCACTGGCCGTCACCGATGACGGATTTGAAATCTTTACGCAGTCGCCAAAGGGTTGGCTGAAGCCGCCTTACAATGACTGACGCCGCCGTAAAGAAAAAAGAGGAGCCCCATTATCACGGCCACAGGGACCGTCTGCGGCACCGTTTTCTGGAAGGCGGGCCGGAGGCTCTGGCCGACTATGAAATGCTGGAGCTTCTTCTGTTCACGGCCATTCCCCGGCGGGATATCAAGCCGCTGGCCAAAGATTTACTCAAGAAATTTGGTGGCTTTCCCGGTGTTCTGAACGCACCCGCAGCCGAATTGCAAAAGATTTCCGGCCTGTCAGAAACATCCATCACTGCGCTTAAAACCGTGCAAGCCGCGGCCCACCGCCTGATGAAACAGGAGATTATGCAACAGCCGGTTCTGAATTCGTGGCAACGGCTCATTGATTACTGCGCCGCCACCATGGCGCACGAACAAAAAGAGCATTTCCGCGTGTTGTTCCTGAATAAAAAGAACCGCCTGATCGCGGATGAAATCCAGCAATCTGGTACGGTAGACCACACCCCTGCCTATCCGCGGGAAATCATAAAACGAGCGTTAGAAGTCGGGGCCACAGCCATTATCCTCTGCCACAACCACCCCAGCGGCGACCCTACACCCTCGCAAGCCGATGTAGACATGACCCATGCCATTATGGCCGCCGGCACACCGTTTAACATCAGCATCCACGATCACATCATCGTATCGCAGAACGGCACAGCCAGCTTTAAAACGATGGGTTTAATCTAAGCCAATCTTGCCTTCTCTCCTCTTTCATCATAGGAGTTTCCAGAGACTTATCGTTATCGGAATAAATATCCATGCCTGATCTACCCTCAATAACAGCGCGAACATCATCATTCATTTCTTTTTTGGCTCCAAAACAGGAATCTGTCTCTTTAGCCAAAGAAATAAGTGCCTCATCATCAAAATCTAACTTTAACTCTGACGCAGATTTGCTAAAAAAATGTCCGATAAAACCGTTTCTACTCATCTTTAATAATCCTTACTTTTACTTTTGCTTTTTTCATATTACGTTGCAGCGTTATGTAACATGACGTGATGAAAAATGCAACAAATTACTAAACACGCACAGGAATGACAAAGAAAGAAGCCCTTAGTATCTTGGTGGTTTAAAAAGACAGAACCTTTATATCTACAATCTTGACAGTATAGGAATAATATCCTATACTAACCCTATGAAACACAACAAAAAAGACAGAGGCAGCAGGTTTTTTATAAAAGTTCTGACGAATGAACTAATGGATACCTATTTTTTCTTTTGTTATCAATTGGTTACAGACCATAAAATCAGTCGAAAAATTAAACGTATTTTCTACACCCCTTTCCTGTCTTCACAGTGTAAATTGTGTAATTATTGGCCAGCACAATCCAGTATAATAATGAAAAATGGGAAACGATAATGATACCACGCTATACACGCCCTGACATGGTCGCCATATTTGAACCGGAAAACCGGTTTAAAATCTGGCTGGAGATTGAAACGCTGGCCTGTGAAAAAATGGCCGCCATGGGCACGATCCCTGAATCCGTTCCGCAGACGCTGCGCGACAAGGGTGCTTTTGAGGTTGAGCGTATTGACGAAATTGAGCGCGAAGTCAAACATGATGTCATCGCCTTTTTAACCAATGTCACGGAGCATGCCGGGGAAGACGCCCGCTTCATGCATCAGGGCATGACCTCCTCCGACGTTCTGGACACAGCCTTTGCCGTTCAGTTGAC
>JAJFGQ010000051.1 GCA_021776075.1 Alphaproteobacteria bacterium
TCATAGGGCTTTGCCATTTCCGCGGCCTTTTTTTCTTCCTCCCGCCGGACAACAGCCGCTGCAATTCCCAGCTCTTCCTCGGAAAAACGTCCATTTCCCAGAGGACGGCCCTTTTCCGTCAGATGCGGCATTCCCTGCTGATCAAAGATAAGCGCCTCATCATGTCCAACATAAAGATAATGATTCGAGCCCAAATCTTCCTCGACCTTCATAACACCGAGAGATTTTTCTACCTGGGGCTTTGCCACCTCGTAACGTGCCAGAAATTTCATGGCCTCAAAAAAGCAGAGTCCTTCCTTCACAACAATGATATCAATGAAGTCTGACTCCCTCATATCGGAATCGCTTAAGGTCACAGGCAGGAGCTTATCCCGGTTTTCATCATGGAGATCAGGCACAAGAGGAAAAGGGTCCCGAATATATTTCTGAACAACCCATCCGCTGGAGCACTCGTTCATCTCCATATATTCCACACCGTGAAAGTCAATTTTTTGCATTTTGAAAGCATGCGTCCGGCAATAATTATGGCGTTTCGATCTTTTTGCATCTTCCTCTTTTTGAAGCGGCGTCCGTGTGTCTTCGTCCTGTTTGGCGGACAAGAGCTTCTTTTTCGAGTCTTTCTTATCTGGTAGCCATTTCTTTAAACTAAACTTCATAACGGCGGCCCTCTTCTATCTGTTTCCGGTCAGGAGCTTCAGACGCCGTTATCTGCGCGTTCTGCGCCCGCTTGATCGATTCATCTGTAATGTTTTTAATTTGATCACGTAAGACGCCCACATCCTTTTTATAGTTTTTGAACAGGTCAGTAACTTCGGTGATTTCAGAATCCCGAATAATATAGGCCCTGATTTTCACGGCATCCTCTTTAGAAATCTTCATGTCCACAATGTCTTCTTCAATACGCTTAAAACTCAGATCAACACGCTCGGCAAACTCTCCATCCTGTGGTCCCCTGAAATGACGCAACGCATTAAAAAAAGCATTCGCCGTGATAAGGCGTAACTGTAATCTTGTTTTGTGAAGCAGGGTTTTTAACTCACTGTTACCGGCTTTATCGGCAAGTTTAATAACACCAGACAAATGGCTCTCCTGTGCCTTCACCGCATCCCATGCCTCCTCATAAAAATGACCCTGATCCCAATGATCCCAATTCTCTCCCGTCCAGTTTTTTAGCGGCTTATTTCTGTCAAACTTATTGTCTATTATAACAACACCAGACAAAGCCGCTTCTGTTTTTGCCAACAACACAAAAGGCTTCAGATCATCGGCGCCGCCTTTTGTATTAAAAATGGATTGCAGGGATTTATTCTGCCATTTGATAACAGGAAACTGATCTGTCTGTGCTTCTCTAAACTGATGTAAAGCAGACAGCTCACCCTCCTTCAATTTTCTATTACCGAGAATGCGACCTCTTTCCGTGAGGCAAGGCAAGCCCTCCACGTCAAAAACGATCTGCTCTTTATGCGCAAAATCAACATAATGCGGGTCTTTCAACGTCTGAACCTGTTTTTTCATTCCCGGATGCACAGGCACGGTTTCATAACGGGCTAAACGACAGAGCGCTTCAAAAAAACAAATATTTTCCTTAACCGGAACATGGGAAACAGTATTAACCTGCTCCATTGTCCCGGTAACAGGCAAAGACACATCTTTGGATTTCACAACCTTTTGTACGAACCAGCTTGGTCCCGCATATGCATGTTTCGGCTCCAGATAAACAGCTTCCATATATTCTTCTGTCGCTATGCCTAATTTATTAAAATGAAAAGCATGCGTACGAAAATAAGTACCACTTTCTACAGTCTTGAGCCGTGCAGCTTCACTCAAACGTTCATTGAGCCATTCCCCACCGGCCTTTATATCAAGGTCCGACGGTCCGTTCAGTTGTTTCTTTTCTTTTTCTTTCTTAGAAAAAAAGCTCATTTTGAGAGGCCTTTACTCATCTTTATTGTCACGGCGCATTGAAGATTACATAACAACAGTGAATCTGTCAAACTTTTCCTCAAAAAGCTACTGTACAAAAACGTCCTAAAAACCTAAAACAGTGCAGGTTAGAATTGCAACCTTATTACCATATAACTTTAAAATTAGGGAAAATGGTGCTACACTAGGCAAATGTCCACTTTACCGCGTGATATAACGGCCACAAAGGCCGCAACAATAGGTCATGTTATCGACCATCTGGTTGACGCACTGGGGGGAGAACCCGGCTGCACCCTGCGGCGTGCCGTGATTCTGGCTGATATTGACGAAAACCCGGCCACAACGCAGTCGGACATCATGAATCGGCTGGGCGCTAATAAATCACAGCTTAACCGTGATATTGAATGGTTGTACGATTACGGTTGCGTCATGCGTACACCAAGCGCACAGGATGGCCGCGAGATACAGCTCCGAATTTGCGGATATGCCAAGAAAAACCTGGATTTTTCTCTGGAGTATTTCGATTTTTCGCATAAAAACTTGAAAAATTTTTTAATCAGGCTTATAAACCTATTCGGTGATCATAAGCCGACGCTACGGGATGCCAAGATCATGGCCACCATAAAAGATAAGAACGCGACGAAAAAGAAAGACGTTTTTGAAAGCCTTTATAACAGCCCGCCGACAACACAAAACAGGGCCGTTAATAATTTGATAGAACTTGGGGTTATAAAAGAAGAAGATGAGCAACAAACAACTGACAGCATATGATTTTCCTCTTGAGGGGACCCTTGACGAGCTCACCGATAGCTTGAAGTTGACCGCGCCTGACCAACAGCTTCCTATACAGGACTCCGCTCCTGCTCCCGTGTCCTCTCCTCCTACGCTGAAATTCAACTAATCTAGATTTCGCTTTATCATTATCGGCGGCTTTGCTATGTTTCTGAGTAGTTTTTACGCAGATCAGGAAGAATTGAATTCATGACACAAATAGCTCTTAAACCCGGCGTTGTAACCGGTGAAGATTACAAAGCACTACTTGCTGCCTGTAAACAGGGCGGGTACGCCCTTCCTGCTGTGAATGTCGTCAATACCAGCTCCATTAACGCCGTGATGGAGGCTGCCTCCAAAAACAAAGCGGATGTTATTATTCAACTCTCCAACGGCGGCGCAGAGTTTTACGCCGGTAAAGGCATGCCCGATTCGTTTAACGCTAAAGTTCTGGGGGCTGTCTCTGCCGCCCGTCATGTCCATTTGCTGGCTGAACATTACGGAATCTGCGTTGTCCTGCATACGGACCATGCCGATAGAAAACTGATCCCGTGGGTCGAGGCTCTCATTACCCATGGAGAAGATTTTTACAGGGAAACCGGCAAACCGTTATTTACCTCCCATATGCTTGACCTCTCTGCCGAAGATATTGATTTCAATCTGTCCGAATCTGCCCGTCTTCTGGCGCGTATGGTTAAGATTGATATGAGCATCGAAATTGAACTGGGTGTTACGGGCGGAGAAGAAGATGGCGTTGGATCAGACAATATTGAGGATGCCCGTCTCTATACCCAGCCAGAGGACTGCCTGAGGGCGTGGAAAACACTTGCCCCCCTTGGCCATTTCTCACTAGCCGCATCTTTTGGCAACGTCCACGGCGTTTACAAGCCGGGGAATGTCAAATTGCGCCCGGAAATACTGAAGAATTCGCAGGAACTCGTACAAACCACATGCAATACAGGCCCTAACCCGCTAGATCTTGTCTTTCACGGTGGTTCCGGCTCGGAAAAAGCCAAAATCGACGAAGCGATTGGTTACGGCGTTATCAAGATGAATATTGATACCGACACGCAGTTTGCTTTTTCACAGCCCGTCGGAAAATTTGTGGAAGACAACCCCAAAGCCTTTAAATTCCAGATCGACCCGGAAGACGGCACGCCGTACAAAAAGTTTTATGACCCGCGCAAATGGCTCCGCGCCGGTGAAGAAGGCCTGATCGCCCGTCTGGATGAAGCTTTTATTGACCTGAAAGCATGCGGAAAATCACTGGCTCTAAAAAAAAGTGAGGAATTAGCGGCTTAAGTCACCCTCGTCATTGCGAGCGCAGCGAAGCAATCCAGAGAGCCGAGATTACTGGATTGCCGCGTTGGAACTTCGTTCCGCCTCGCAATGACGAAAATCTCAAGGCTTCCCCGCCCAGAGCACCTGCTCTATATCCTCAGCATCACTGGCCAGCATCGCCAGACGGTCGATACCAAGAGCAATACCGCCTGACTCCGGCAAGCCATGCTCAAGGGCGGCAAGGAAGTCTTCGTCGATCGGGTAGCGCTCATTATAAAGCTGTTCCTTCAACTCCATCTCTTCATTGAAACGTTGGCGTTGTACATCGGCATCCGTTAGCTCGCCGAAAGCATTGGCCAGTTCCATCCCGCAAACATAAATTTCAAACCGTTCGGCAAAACGCGGGTCTTCCGGCTTGGCCCGCGACAAAGACGCCATACAAACAGGATAATCATAAATAATACTCGGCTGCCCCTGCCCCAGATGCGGCTCGATCTTCTCCAAAAATACACGGAAGAACAAATCATCCCACCTGTCATCCGGCGCTGTGTGAATACCAAGATTCGCAACAGCTTCAGAAAAGCCTCCCGTATCTTCCAGATAACGCTCCAAATTCAGCCCTGCATATTTATCAAACGCCTCACATACACTGATAATTTCCCATTCAGCGAAAGGGTCGGCGCTTTGACCTCTGTGCTTGTATTCCCTGATTTCCAACCGTTCAGCACAATACCGTAACAGCCCCACACAATCATCCATAATCTCACGGTATCCGGATTCTGTTCGATACCATTCGATCATCGTAAATTCCGGGCTATGCAGACGGGAGCCTTCCGCATTCCTGAACACATGGCAAATCTGGTAAATTTTCGGCAGCCCCGCCACCATCAGCTTCTTCATCGCAAATTCAGGGCTGGTGTGCAGATACATGGTCCGGTCATAGTTCAAGTCCACGCCCTGCATATCCGTTTTAAAGGCATGGATATGCGTGTCCATAACCGGCGAAACCTGCAAGGCCGGCGTTTCTACCTCGCAAAACGCCTGATCATCAAAATAATGGCGTACGGCCTTAATCAACTGCATCCGCATCTGCAAATGCGGCCATTTCTTTTTAAACACTTCCGGTTTCCACGCTGGCATATTCATTTCAATCTATTTTCCGCAATAAACAGCTTGATTTATTGTCATAATTAACGTAAAATTCTATCAGGAACATTAAAAACAGTATTTTAAAGAGACCAAGACCAATGACCGACCATTATTCTACTCTTGGTGTTGAGCGCAATGCTAGCGAAACTGAGATAAAAAAGGCTTTTCATGAGCTGGCAAAAAAATATCATCCTGACGTTAATAAGGGCGATACCGCCGCAGAAAACAAATTCAAGGAAGTGAGTGCTGCCTATACCGCTCTCTCGAACAAATCAAAAGCAAAAACTGCATTTAATCAATCCGCCCCCCAAGACACAGCAGAACAAAGAAACAACCGGATTATCAAGTTAAAATTAGAAGAGATTGGTGAAAAATTTAACACCTATGTCGAACAATATAATGAATTGGAAAACTTGAGCAATAAAGCTCAATCTAAATTTAATGCGAACAACCCCGGAATAACGCATATTTTTCAGCGTAATTTCCTGAATAAAGAAAGAGGTAAAGCAGAGGACCGCTTAACATCTATGAAAAAGGAGTTTGATAAAGACCTTAGAGACAATCTTGAATCACTTGGCAGATCTTTTAACAAAATGCACAAGGAAAACAAAAACCCAGACTATCAGGATGCCATGAGAAGACTTGTTAACCATGAAAAAGAAGTTGATGATCTTCTCGGTACCATTCAGGACGCGCTGGATGTTTTATCTGGAAAATACAACAAGCTACGTTATAGTCCAATACCTTCGTAGAAAAAAACCTTGCAATCCCGCTCTATTAACGCTAGAAAGTTCCGTCATTCAAGAGGAGTTTAAGCGATGAGAGCCGATATTCACCCCGATTACCACGAAATTACGGTCGTTATGACTGATGGTACGGAATATAAAACACACAGCACATGGGGCAAAGAAGGCGATGTCCTGAAACTGGATGTTGACCCGCTAACGCACCCTGCATGGCAAGGTGGTGGCGCCAGAGTTGTAGAAAAAGGCCAGTTGGATAAATTTGAGAAGCGCTTCGGTAGCTTCCTGTCTGCCGGTGCCGGAGATACCCCCCCCGCAAAAGAAGAAGAAAAAGCGGAAGATTAGCCGGAAGACTTTACAATCATTTCAACTGAGAATCGTGCATCCCGTCGTCCCGCGCCGCGCCCCCCTTCCCGTCATTCCGAGTGAAATCGAGGGATCTGAGAGCCTTTATCAACGAAGACATATCTCTCCACTCCTTTCAGTCTGTCGAGATGACGAGGTGGGGACTAGTTATAAAATGTATGATTTTTAACTGGAATAACTTAACGCCCTGCCCCTCGTACTGATCGTGACTTTATCAGACGGCGGTGAAACCTCGTCAGATTCCTGACTTTTCTTTCTTTTATCACGCTGAATATCAGGATGGCGCACTTCGTCATATTCCGGCTTATAAGGGCTGGGTTGAAAAACGGACGACACGCGTTTGATTTTACTGGTCATAATCAAATAATACAGCGTCTCACTACCTAAATGCAAGAAACATAACAAGGACCGGGACCAAAAGCATTAAAGCGTAAAAAATTATTCTGAATAGCGAACGGTACTGAACAGGAATGAAACGCTCAAAAAACAACCCTGTTTCTATTAACATCACCCTTCTTTTTGCTTTTTTATCGATCATTGAGTCATGAAACATTCTTTGATAAGGCAACACAAACGCCTTGCTCTTATATCGAGCCTCTACCTCAACATCAAACTCTCTTTCCTTCTGCTGTAGCCTTTTCTCTTCTTCTTCGTCCAACGCTTTCACAAAAATTTTGGCGCACTCTTCCGGGATATCGACTTTCATGATGATGGGCTCCACGCCGATTAAGCTACTCGTCCTTTGTCTTATAACACAAAAAAGCGCGCCTCATTACCAGCACGCTTTTATTGGTTTTAAAAATTGGTATAGTCGTTTTCATTAACAATTGCACAAGCCTGTCATCCCGTTGGCGAAGCGTTTTTTGCTTCGCTTAAACAAACGGGATCCAGAAAAAGACAGCAGCAAAGCTGCTGACATTATGGACCCCCGCTGTTTAAGCATGCTA
>JAJFGQ010000052.1 GCA_021776075.1 Alphaproteobacteria bacterium
GTACTACCTTTCTATGAGTTTTGAAGGAGCTACCCCGCGTAGTCCCAACTATGCGACCCTTAAATTATGGTCGTATCCAGATTATAGGGCCCGTCTGATCTCGACTATAAGCACCTAAAACTCATACACAGTATCCCCCTGGTCTCAATCAGTCCGATGAACCGTGGAGCCGGGTTCACGGCCTGTTTTCGACACACCCCATTCAAGCGGGGATACCCCGCAACGCCCCTCTTTCAATGGATTTTTTAGTCAGGTCATATCATGACCCGGCACATCTCTGTCTCGCCTAAGGGCTGCGCCCTCGCGCCCGCAATCCACTCCCCAACCTTCCGCGCCCAAAAAAGCCTGGGCTTGTGCAGGCCGGGTGATCCCCCTCGGATTGCGCTTGCTACCCCCCTGTTCGCCACGAGGCAGGGTTGCATGCATGCGGCCCCTTCCCAATGAAGGGCAGAGCAAACAAAGGAGAATTAAAATCCGTTGTCCTTTGGACGTGGGGGTTCAAGTCCCCCCGCCCGCACCAATTTTCGTTAGTGAGTAAAGCGAACTTAAGAAAAGTGAGTGTGCTGCGCGCCGTGCATCAAATATAAAGCACGATGCAAAAAAGGCTCAAAACCATGAGGTTTCGAGCCTTTTTCGTGTTCTTAAAGCTGTTTTTTGTTGTCTTGTTTTTATTGTCTTATGGTGCCGGTGTGAAAAGCTGTTTGTACCAGTCTGATGCTTTCACTTCTTTCGGATAGCCTTGGTCGGCACCGCTCAGAAGGCAGGCTGTGTTTTTAGGAAATTTTGGATCGAGGTTTTTGCCGACAACCATCCAGCTGCCTTGTTCTGTATTGGCGTACATGCTCATGTCCCAGATTTTGTTTCCTCCGGTTTCGCCTGTGGCGGCCATGCCAAACTGTTTCATCAGGTGCTGACCAACCGACGCTTCCGGTCCGCATTGCAGTTGTCTCCGCTGTTGCTGGTCGCCGCTCTGTGCGGGCTCATGGCCGAGTTCCTGTGCGCTTGTGGCGCTAACAGAAAATAAAAGGGCGATGGCGGGGACTGTGGCGGCTAGTAAATTCTTCATACGAGACATTGTTTTTTCTCCCTGTAGGTTCGTTTATTTATGTTGATAGTGAGTACGAACTATAACGAGAATGGAATAGGGGTCAATGGCCTTAATTTTTTCATGGCGTTCGCAGGATGTCAGAACAGAAAATATTTTTGAAGAAAAAGTTAGAGAAATCAAGGGTCTTCTATTTTTCCGTAGAGAAAACGTGAATCGTGTATTGCGATCAGAATATTTGCATGATATTGTCGCCTCTTCATTACGCATATTTGCTGTGAACGGACTATAAGAGTGCCCTCTAAGCACCTGAATTGGTTTGTTGTTTTTTCTAGAAAAAGAGGAAGTGATCTATGTTTCATCGTCCCAAAACAGAAGAGCAGGAAACAGAGCCGAACCGGGAGTTCGAAGACAAAACAAAACGTACCGTTTCTGATATAGGTATCCCGGCTTCATCGGCGGATGTGGCTGATATAGTAGAAGAAAGGGCGGAAGGCATTGTGTCTAATAGTCAAAATGATGAAAAAAAACTTGAGGAAAGAAAAATGAATAACTCCGAAGACCAAGAGAAGCAAAATCGTTCTGTTGAGGTTCCTTCTGCGGCGTCTGCTTATCAGGTGCCCCAGACTGCAGCGCCGCGTATTCCTGCCGGTATTCCGGCAACGGGCGCATATCCGGGAGCGTCCTACGGGGCTTCGGAACATAAAGGGAATGAGGGCCGTAAACTTTTGATCGGTGCCGGTATTACGATGTCGGGTGAGATTGAGTCTTGTGACATTCTTGTTGTTGAAGGAAGTGTTGAGGCGGCTTTGAAAGGCGCGAAGAGTTTGCAAATTGCTGAAAGCGGCGTTTTTTACGGTACGGTTGAAATCGAAGAAGCTGTTATTTCCGGTCGTTTTGAGGGCGATATTGTCGTGACGGGTCGTTTGACCTTGACGGCAACAGGCTCCGTAACAGGCTCCATTGCTTATGGTGCTCTGGCTATTGAAGCCGGTGCAACGATTGACGGTAAAATAAGCCCTCTGGCTGCTGCTATGGCAGGGAGTGGCGCTGTTGAATCAAAAGTAAGAATGCCTGTTCCTGCAAAAAACGATAATCAGGGTGCTGTGAATGAGCTTCCTTTTGCGGGTAGTGCAGCGGCGGTTGCGGCTGAATAAAAAGACATAGAAAAGTAGGCTTATTCGTTGTTATTCCATGAAAATATGGATTTTATAAGTCGGCGCGGGAGCTTTCTCCTGCGCCGCTTTTCCGTTCGTCGTGTTCTTCTCATTTTTCTTTGTGTGCTTTCCCTTCCTGTTTATTATGCGGGCGCGCATTATGCGGCCATGACGGTTTTATCCAATGAAGCACATGCGGCGACTCGTGCTATGGCGGTAACGAAAGAAGACAGGGTTCCGTCTTACGGTACAAAAATTCTGGCGCATCGTCTCAGAAGCAATCCTGACGTCTTTGTTAAGCTGGAAAGGCAGGATGTTCTTGCGCTTTTCGATGAACCGGTTTTAAGGAGGCAGGAAGGGCAAACGCATATATGGCAATATCGTTCTGCTTCTTGTGTTCTGGATATTTACTTTGCGCCGGCGGAGGCAGCAGAGGGCTTCTGGCCGGTTGTGCATTATGAACTGCGGAACCGGGAGACAGCTGTTTTAACAAGAGCGTCTACGATCGTGGCGCGCGCTACTGTTGATCGCCCGGCCTGCTTGCAGGGTATGTTTGTAGATTTGTAGGGTTAACCGCTTTTGTCTTTATAGGCGCATAAATCTTTGACGATACAGCGGGCGCATTCCGGTTTACGGGCTTTGCAGACATAGCGACCATGCAGGATCAGCCAGTGATGAGCATGATGTTTGAATTCCGCCGGCACCACTTTTTCCAGCTTTTCCTCAACCTTATCCGGTGTTTTAGCCGGGGCCATTCCGGTGCGGTTGGCAATACGGAAGATATGCGTGTCTACGGCGATCGTGTCATGTCCGAAGGCCATGCTTAAAACGACATTTGCTGTTTTTCGTCCCACACCGGGCAGTTTGATGAGGTCCTCCCGGCTTTCCGGCACGATGCTGTTATAATCTTCGATCAGTATGCGGGAGAGAGCGATAATGTTTTTGGCCTTGCTGTTAAAAAGGCCGATGGTTTTAATGTGATTCCGTACGCCGTCTTCTTCGAGTGTCAGCATTTTTTCCGGCGTGTCGGCGGCTTTGAAGAGGGCAGGCGTCGCTTTGTTGACGCCTTTATCCGTCGCCTGAGCAGAGAGAACAACGGCAACCAGTAATGTATAGGGGTTGGTATAGTTTAGCTCCCCCTTTGGTTCCGGGTTTTCTTTTTGCAGGCGGCTGAAAAATTCATGGATGTTTTGCTTGTTCATAGGTAAAGACTATAATTGCAAAACCATTTTTGAGATAGCTTATGTTTGATTTTAGCCGAAACATTACGGAAGAGACTTACGCGCCTTACCTCAGTTTACGTGAATCATCACGGGATTGCGGCCGGGGCATCTCTGTCACGCACGGTTTTTATCCCACAACGGAACTTGGTATGTTGCAGGTTGCCCGGACACCGTACGGTATATGCTGGACCGGATTCATGCCGGATGGAAAACGGAATTTTCCGTTTGAGCGGTTGCAACGGCATTTGCCTCATGCGGATTTTCAAGAGGATGATGCGGCGATCAAAGAGAGTGCTGTTCATATCATGCAGATTTGGCGCGGGGCCGGGAATCTGGAAGAAAAGCTGATACTCGATTTGTACGGAACGGATTTTCAGAGGCAGGTCTGGCGGGCGCTTTTGCAAATACCGACAGGGCAAACGGTTTGTTATCAGGATGTGGCAGTTCAGGTTGGGCGGCCCAAAGCCGCACGACCAGTGGGGAGCGCCGTTGGTGCCAATCCGGTTTCGCTTCTTATTCCCTGTCACCGTGTTATTCAGAAATCCGGTGTTGTCGATAATTACGGCTGGGGAACGCCGCAGAAGAAATTGATCCTAAAGGCCGAGAACGTTCCGCATTGAATAGAGTCCGTTCGGCTGGTCTGTAAGCCATTGTGCGGCGCGTAAGGCTCCCTTGGCAAAGAGGGAGCGATCAACCGCCGTGTGCGTGATCTCCATATATTCGCTTTCCCCGAACAGGGCGACGCTGTGCTGGCCGGTCATATTGCCACCACGGCGCACGGCAAAACCGATACTGCTCGGTACGCGTTCACCGGTATGGCCGTGGCGTTCATGTACGGCATGGGATTCAAAATCAACACCACGGGCCTGTGCTGCGGCTTTTCCGAGTGCCAGTGCCGTACCGGAAGGTGCATCGACTTTGTGTTTATGGTGTGTTTCCATGATTTCAATATCCCATTCCGGGCCGAGGCTGGCCGTGAGCTGTTCGGTCAAAGCCAGCATCAGGTTAATGCCGATACTCATATTTGCGGCATAGACGATGGGAGCCTCTTTGGCGGCGTCCTGTAACGCGCGTTCATCCTGTTCCGTTAACCCCGTTGTGCCGGTGATAAAGGCCGTATGATGTTTTGCGGCCAGCGCTGCATGTTGGCGTGTGGCTTCGGGCGTTGTAAAATCAATCACGGCATCCGCTATTTCAAACAGGGCGTCCGGGTTTGTGGAGGTCATGATGTTACAGGGCGCGAGACCCAGAAGGGTTCCTATATCCTGTCCCTCTGCTGTGTGGCCGGGTTTAACCGTACCGCCTGCTAATGACAGGTTTCCGCCATGGCGGTCGGTGGCGATTATTTCCTGCACAACCATGGCACCGACACGACCTGCACAGCCGACAACACCAATTTTGAGTTTTTCTATTGTTTTAGACATGGTCTTTTTATAACTGTTTTGAGAAAAGAAGCAATTGCCACATTCGTCACCCCGTACTTGATCCGGGGTTTATAGCAGCTTCATATATATAGTCACACCCAAATAAAATTAGACTTCCTCTCCCTCAAGGGAGAGGGAGAATTAATGATTCCAATGGCGTTTTTCAGGGACCTTTCAGGAGCCGGGGAGCGGGTTTCTTTTCCTGAAGCTTTTTGACGTCATTTTTAATTTTTTCTTGCTCTTTCTTCGTTTCTTTTAGAGAGAGGTGCATCATAAAAATACCGCATCCCAATACAGGAAGGCTGATATAAGGAAGGTTCATTATAGCAGGTGTTTCTATCGTTTTCATCGTAGCGTGAAGAGCAAATCCGAAGCTAAAAACTGAGGTAACCAGTCCATTTGCCCCTATCTTAATCGAAGAGGCCATACTGTTAAAACGTCTGACGAGAATTCCCTTTTTATCCTGAAAGGCTGCGTCCAGTTCATGTCTTTCCAGATTATAGTCATCTGCAAAGCTATCCAGCGCTTTTTGATAGTCAAGTTCATCAAACGTGGCCGGGGGCTGCGGCTTTGATTTTTTTACGAGGGCCGTTGTTTTGGGCTTATTTTTACGGCGCATGTGAACTATCCTTGTTCCGGGGGCGGCATAAGGCGTCGTTTTGTCGGGCGCGGAGGAAGCGTCTTGTGTTCTTCAAATTTTTTGACGTCGTTTTTTATATTATTTGTAATTTGTTTGTTTCCTCTCCAACCGGCAACGAACATAAAAGCGAATAAGCCCATGATTGGTCCGGTTACGTAAGGCAGGTTTGTAAGAACCCCGGTTTCAATAGTATTACTGACGGCATAGATAACAGGGATACTAAAAAGAGTGCTTCCCATGAGTCCTTTGGCCGCGACTTCGCTCGCTTCTTTTGAGCGTTCACGGCGTGTGATAAGAAAGTCCTTCTGGCTATTGAAAGTATTGGTAAGGGCTTTGCGGTCAATTTTGCAGTCATCGGTGAATTTATTGACGGCTTCTTCGTATTTTCTGTCGTCCATTACATGTCTCCTGAATCCAGCGTTTCTGAAGGCTTTCGTAGCAAAGATACAGTTATATGTCAAGGGTTATTCTGTTAAATCATCCCAGAGTTCTCTTACTTTTGTAAAAAAACCGGAGGATTCGGGGGAGTGTTTGGCCGCAGCCTTACCGCCCATCGTTTTGTCCAGTTGCTTGAGCATATCTTTTTGCTTACCGGATAAATTGACGGGGGTTTCAACGGCAACTTCAATATAAAGGTTACCTTTTGATTCAGAGCGCAGAACAGGCATGCCTTTGCCCTTCAGGCGGAATTGCTGTCCCGGTTGCGTCCCGGCAGGAATTTTAACCTTGGCTCGTGAGCCGCCAACGGTGGGTACTTCTATATCACCGCCCAATGCTGCCGTTGTCATGGGGATCGGTACGCGGCAGTACAAATCAGCGCCGTCACGTTTAAAGAGTCTATGCGGTTTGACAGCCAAAAGGACGTAAAGATCCCCGCTTGGCCCACCTCGTAGACCCGCTTCGCCTTCACCGGTCAGGCGAATGCGGCGGCCCGTGTCGACGCCGGACGGAATTTTAACCTTGAGGGTTTTTTCTTTGCGTGTGAGTCCGGAGCCTCTGCATTTATTGCAGGGACTGCCGATAATTTTTCCGGCCCCGTTGCAGGTCGGGCAGGTGCGTTCAATGGTAAAAAAACCTTGCTGCATACGCATGCGGCCCTGTCCTTCGCAGGAAGAGCAGGTTTCTTCGCCTGTGCCTGGCATCGCCCCTGATCCGCTACAGCTAGAACATGATTCACTAACGGGTAGTTTGATTGTGGCTTCTTTGCCCTTGTTGGCATCTTCAAGGGTGATTTCCATGGTGTATTGTATGTCAGAGCCACGTGTGGGGCCGGATCGTCTTCCACCGCCGCCCCGACCTCCGCCCATAAAGTCGCCGAACATGTCTTCGAAAATATCGGAAAAATTGCCTCCGCCGGGGCCTCCGGGGCCTCCGCCCATAGAACCGTCAAACGCGGCAGCCCCGTATTGGTCATAGGCCGCCCGTTTTTGTTCGTCTTTCAGGATATCATAGGCTTCGCTGACTTCTTTGAACTTGGCTTCGGCTTTGGGATCGTCTTTGTTTTGGTCAGGATGCCATTTCATCGCCAGTTTACGATAAGATTTCTTGATTTCGGCGGCATCGGCGTTCCGGTCAATACCCAGTGTTTTATAAAAGTCTTTATCAGCCATGTTATGTGCTTACCTTTTGTTTCGGCGCAAAAGGCCACAGGATTTCTTTTAAATAAGAAAAAAATTGATACAGAGGCTTGTTTCGGGCTATCGGTTTCCCCATCGGCCTTGATAGAGGCTGGTAGCGCACAAGAGAACGGCTGTAAGCCTGCCGTTGCGGTGCGGTTTTCAGATAGGTGTAGGCCTGATTAAGAAGACGCAGAGCGTTTTCCGCTGCCGGACGGTTCTGAGGATTGCGATCCGGATGCCAGCGCATGGCCAGACTGTGATAAGCACGGCGTACGTCCTCATCCTTTGCCTGTGGTGAAATACCCAGAATGTCAAAATATGTTAGCTGCGTTTTAGTCACTTTTAAGCCGATTTTTTTTAAGCCGATTGTTGATCGTCATCCTCATCTTCGATTTCAAGTTCCGTGAAATCAGCATCGACCACATCGTCATTACCGTCACCGTCAGAGGAAGCAGACTCGGTCGCATCACTGTCGGCATTGTCCGGCTCACCTGCTGATTCTTCCTGTGCCTTACGGTAGGCCAGTTCACCAAGTTTCATGCTGGCTTGCATTAAGGTATTCGTTTTTTCTTCAATAGCCGTCTTGTCTTCGCTTTCAATGACGCTTTTCAGGTCTTCCATAGCTGTTGTGACGTTATCCTTTTCTTCTGCGGGAAGGTCATCACCCAGTTCTTCCATGGTTTTTTCCGTCTGGTGGATCATGGATTCAGCCTGATTTTTAGCATCAATCAATTCGCGTTTGACTTTATCTTCATCGGCATTCGCTTCGGCATCTTGTACCATTTGGTCTATGTCGGCATCAGACAAGCCGCCACTGGCCTGAATACGAATCTGCTGTTCCTTGCCTGTGGCTTTATCCTTGGCAGAAACCTGCACAATCCCGTTGGCATCAATGTCGAAGGTGACCTCAATTTGCGGCACACCGCGCGGTGCGCCCGGAATGCCGACCAGATCGAACTGTCCCAGGACTTTATTATCGGCGGCCATTTCCCGTTCACCCTGAAAAACACGGATGGTGACGGCGCTCTGGTTGTCTTCAGCCGTGGAGAACACCTGCGATTTCTTGGTCGGAATAGTTGTATTGCGGTCAATCAGGCGTGTAAATACACCGCCCAGTGTTTCAATACCAAGAGATAGCGGCGTAACATCCAGCAACAGAACGTCTTTAACGTCGCCTTGCAGGACACCGCCCTGAATGGCCGCGCCATTGGCAACGACTTCATCCGGGTTAACGCCTTTATGTGGCTCCTTGCCAAAGAAGTCCTTCACGGTTTCAATGATTTTCGGCATGCGGGTCATACCGCCAACCATGATGACTTCATCGATATCCGTGGTTTTCAAGCCGGCATCTTTCAGAGCGGCTTTAAGCGGGTTGGTGGTTTTTTTGATCAGATCATCTACCAGACTTTCCAGCTTGGCGCGGGACAGCTTGACGTTCAGGTGTTTCGGTCCGTTTGCATCCGCTGTGATAAAAGGCAGGTTCACTTCCGTTTGTTGCGTGGAAGAAAGCTCAATTTTGGCCTTTTCTGCCGCTTCTTTCAGGCGTTGCAGGGCCAATTTGTCTTCCCGCAGGTCAATAGACTGTTCCTTTTTGAACTCATCGGCGAGGTAGTCGATGATGCGCGAGTCAAAATCTTCGCCGCCCAGAAATGTATCTCCGTTGGTTGATTTGACTTCAAACACGCCATCGCCAATTTCCAGGATAGAAATATCGAACGTGCCGCCGCCTAAATCGTAAACGGCAATGGTGCCTGTGTTTTTCTGGTCCAGCCCATAGGCAAGGGCCGCCGCTGTTGGCTCGTTGATAATGCGCAGGACTTCCAGTCCGGCAATTTTACCGGCATCTTTGGTTGCCTGACGTTGTGAATCGTTAAAATAGGCCGGAACAGTAATGACGGCTTGCGTTACGGTTTCACCAAGATAACTTTCAGCCGTTTCCTTCATTTTTTGCAGAAGAAAGGCGGATATCTGAGAGGGCGCATATGTTTCACCATTGACCTCGACCCAGGCATCACCGTTATCGCCTTCAACAATTTTAAAAGGAGATTTTTCAACCATATCCTTTGCAGAGGGGTCATCGAAACGGCGGCCAATCAGACGTTTGATGGCATATAATGTCGCATCCGGATTTGTTACAGCCTGCCGTTTTGCAGGTTGTCCGACCAGTCGTTCACCATCTTTGGCGAAGGCGATCATCGAAGGTGTGGTGCGCGCGCCCTCTGCATTTTCAATGACTTTCGGCTCTTTGCCATCCATGACGGCAACGCAGGAATTGGTCGTACCAAGGTCAATACCGATAACTTTGCTCATTCTATACCTCTTTGATTTTAATCAATATACAAACGGCAGAGACACAGTCTCACGCCTCTTATTCTGCTTACAATCGTTTGTGACACGGGAATATAGCACAAACATTTGCAAATGCTAGCGTTTGATAGAAAAAAAGCCTTTCAGAGCGCATTTCTTCCCACCTCTTGTTACCTTGTACGGGTTAAGAGCCCGTAAGGATCAATTTTAATTGCTAACCTAGCTATTCCACCAGACTAACCCACGTCCCCCGTCATCTCGACGGACGGAAAGGAAAGGAACGGAGAGATATTTGTCCGTTGATACAGGCTCAGATCCCTCATATTCATTCGGGATGACGGGAAAGGGAGCGCTTTACGCCATCGCATCGGGCGTACGATTTTCGATTTGTGCGTTAAACACAAAATATAGTTATTCCCATTAAGAATAAGACATTGTCATGCCCGCTTTATGCGGGCATCCGGAAAAATAAAGTGCGCCGCTGTGCTATGCTCATAACCAGACCCCCGCCGGTCTTATCCTGCTATCGCAGGATCGCGGGGGTGACGATAGTGTCTTATTCTTAATGGGAATA
>JAJFGQ010000053.1 GCA_021776075.1 Alphaproteobacteria bacterium
GGAACGAGCATTCATCACGCACTGACCGACAATTTTTCAACACACAGCGAAACACCGCTCAAAAAGAAAATATTCAGTCCCCTGCATGGCCTTTCCGCCGCAGATATTGGCGGCGATGAGATCATCAAAAGCCTGCCGCTCTTAGTCCCGTTTCTCAACATTCTACCGAAAGAATGGGTACCGCAATCCGCCGCAGAGTGGGTGGCTTTTCAGACACTTTGCAGAGTAATGTATATCTTCCATGTCTCGGCCTTACCTGACCTCCACCAAATCGTTCTGGAAGCCAAAGGGCAGTATCAGGACTATCTCAAAAAAATCGAATCCTGTGGAGATATCTCGGGGTTAAGGGACTTCACTGACAAAATGGAACTATATCTTTTGACACCGATCGCATTACAGGAAAAAACCCTGTCTCAACGTCATAAACATACGGGCAATTGGGAGTTATCCGGCATTTTATCTGAAGAAGAAAGAAACCTGCTGGCGAAGAAAGTTTTATCCCCATACACCATGCTGGAACTTTTGAAATGCAGTAAACACTGGCACGACCGCATTGATCATTTCCAGAGAAACATTGAAAGCGCCGCCCCCGATGCCGCCCGCACAACATGGGCGCCTCTGACGGAGCCTGTCACCGCACCGAATGGCGTCACCATTACACCCCTGTCCTCTGCAAAGACCCTGAAAAAAGAAGGCGCGGACATGCATCATTGTGTCGGGGGCTATGCCTCACAATGTATGTATCAGACACAGCATATTTGCAGTCTCCGGCTTGAAGAAAACGGTGAAACGATTGCGCGCTCTACCCTGCAACTTCGTGAAAGCGCTTCGGAAAAAGGAAAAAGAACACTGACACACGTCCAGAATAATGCCGAATGGAACAAAACGCCTGACCCCCGGTTACAAAAAGCCGCAGAGTGGTACGTTGATGCCATCCATAACGGTAAAATTGATATAGACTGGGAAAACATTGATGCTCACAGAAGAAACAACCAAAAAATCAGAAATATTTCCTCTTTAGGGTTTGATCCTTACAATCCTGAAAAATGCGCGGAGATTTTCGATGTGTTCAAAGACTATCTCAAAAAATCAGACAAGCGGCTCACGCTGGCACAATGGGAAGAAAAAACAGGTGTTAGACAAATGATAGCAGGGTTCCTGAAAGATACCTGTTCCACACAATATCAACGGCAGGAAATACGACCAGCCCCTCGCCCTCTATAAAGAAAACAAACCGTTAGAACCGGGACGAAAGGGCCTTGCATCGGAAACGGCTTGCCGCTCAAGAGGGCCGTAGATATGGGGGAATAGCTCTGTACCTCCTTCAAGGTTTTCGTAGCGAATTTCAGCACACACGGCTTCAGGGTCAATCGTCAAAAGAACAAGGTCTTCCCGGCCTTGAAAACGCGCATTCGCCACGCGCGCGAGCTGGTGTTTTTCCGAACAATGGATAAAGCCCTCGCTTTTGAAGGAGGGTGCTTCATACCGTACTTCCTGTCCCTCATCCTGCATTACCCGTTGCCAGTCTTTTTCTTCGGCAATGTGAAAGATCATTATTCCTACCTCCCAAAAGTCTGCTACATTACGCTCCATCAAACAGGAGGTCTCATGAAACATTTTCCGCTTATTATGCTGACACTATTCTTTATCCCATTTTCAGCTCATGCACAAAATGATGTAAAAATTACACCGCTAAAAAATAACATCCACATGCTGGTAAGCCCGCAAGGCGGAAATATCGTGACCTCCACGGGAGAGGACGGGACATTCATTATCGATGATCAACTCGGCGGGCGCAGTGAAATCATTGAAGCCGCCGTGAAAAGCATCAATGATCAGGACATCAAATTCATCCTGAATACGCATTATCATTTTGACCATAGCGGGGGGAATGAGTTTTTCGGCGCAAAAAATGCCCTGATTGTGGCCCATGATAATGTGCGCAAACGGCTGAGCACCAGACAATTTATCACCTATTTCAAGAGGGAAATGCTCCCTCTTTCAAAAGCAGGCCTGCCGACGCTCACCTTCGCACACGACATGACTTTTCATTATAACGGGAGCAGCATTAACATTATTCACATTCCGGCAGCCCATACGGATGGCGATGCTGTGGCTCATTTCACTGATGAAAATATCATTGTCGCGGGCGACCTCATATTCAACGGCATGTATCCCTTCATAGATATTGAACATGGCGGGTCGGTCATGGGTATCATCGCCGGACTCGATGTTCTGTTGACATTAGCCGATGATAAAACCGTCATTGTTCCCGGTCATGGACCGCTCATGAATAAGTCAGGACTTCAAACATACCGGCAAACACTGGCCACAATCGCAGAGCATATAAAAAGCGCGATCAAGGATGGTAAAACGCGGGAGCAAACCATCGCCGCAAAACCCACGCAGGAATTTGATGCCACTCTGGGAAAAGGCTTTATTGGCCCGGATGCCTTTGTTTCTTTCCTCTATGACGATTTAAGCCGCATATAGCCGTTCTCATAAAAAGGAATTTTAATGACCGGTTATTTTTCAAAAACAGCTTTGTTACCAGATGGTTGGGCTGATGATGTTTTGATCACAACGGATGGCGAAGGCTGGATTATAGATGTAAAAACAGGCCAATCTGCTGATGGCGCTATCGCTCTGAACGGGCCTGTTTTACCCGGCATGCCGAACCTTCATTCCCATGCGTTTCAACGGGCAATGGCCGGATTAGCTGAGCGCGCCACGGGAGATAAAGACAGCTTCTGGACCTGGCGGGATGTTATGTATGGTTTCATGGCACAAATTGGCCCGGAGGAAATGGAAGCCATTGCCGCGCAGCTTTATGTGGAAATGTTAAAAGCTGGTTTTACAGCCGTTGGTGAATTTCATTATGTTCACCATAAGCCGGATGGCACAGCTTATGATGATCCGGCTTTGTTGTCCCATCACATCATCGGGGCGGCAAAGAAAACGGGAATTGGTATGACGCACATGCCCGCCCTTTATGCTCATGGGGGATTTGGCGGCGCGGCGCCCCATGAGGAGCAAAAGCGCTTCGTTAATAGCACGGAGGGCCTGCTTGATATTATCAGGGCAATAAACGCCGCGTATAAGGATGACCCTCAGATACGTGTTGGTCTCGTGCTTCATTCTTTGCGGGCCGTTACGCCAGAGATGATCAAGAGCGCTGTGCAATCCGTTCACCGTGACGACCCGGATATGCCTGTTCACATCCATATAGCGGAACAAACAAAAGAAGTTGATGATTGCATGACCTGGAGTGGTAAGCGCCCCGTTGAATGGTTGCTTGAAAACGCCGCTGTAGATGAGCGCTGGTGTCTCATTCATGCGACGCATATGACGGATCAGGAAACGGAAAATCTGGCCAAAACAGGCGCTGTGGCAGGACTTTGCCCAACGACAGAAGCCAATCTGGGTGACGGGTTGTTTAATTTAAGCCATTACTTAAAACATGGCGGGCGTTTAGGCGTGGGGTCTGACAGTCATATTTCTGTGAGCGTTATTGAAGAATTGCGGACACTGGAATACGGACAACGCCTTTTAAGACAGGAACGCGCACTGGTAAAAACAAAAGACACGCCTTCTGTCGGGGCCACGCTTTATAATCTAGCTCTTCAGGGGGGAGCGCAGGCGATGGGACGCCCTATTGGGTCCCTTGCACCCGGACAGCGGGCAGATCTCATTGTTCTGGATTCGGAAACACCGGCGCTGATCTCAAAAGAAAAAGATATCCTGCTGGATACAATGATTTTTGCAGGCAATGTTAATCCCGTGAAAGACGTTATTGTCGGTGGCCGTCATGTTGTTAAAAACTTTAAACATGAAAAAGAAGCGGAGATTTATGACGCTTATAAGAAAACGATAAGAAAACTATCATCCATAATAAAAATGCATTGATATATCAGGTTGTTTGTATGAAAATATGGTGCGCCCTAGTTGATGCAGTTCGAACTGATTATCGCAATGATGTGATTGTCGTTTATAAAGAATTACCTACTTTCTTAAACTATCAAATACCCAAGTTATGCTAATCTATGGTGCTATGATAACAACACATCGTTATATAAAAGAAAAAAGCAATCTACGTAGATTGAGTGAATCTTCAAGCAAAGAAGCCCTGCATGATTTTCTAATCGCAGATGACGCGACTTCTGGAGAATCCCTTCCGCCACTTGATGCAGCATTGGCTAAAAAGTTGCTAGAGCGTATCGAAAACATACCTCTTTTTGCTCATGCCTACGCTTTCCACCTAAATTTCCGCCTTGGCGAATATAGCCCATGGGACCTTCTTGATTTTGCTAAAGAAAACGATTTAGCTGGTATCATGATCAATATCAACTATGGCGGTGAGGTTGGTCTTGGTGCCATGGAGTATGCGGAACATCGTCTCTTTGGTGAACGAGCTCGCAATATGGGCTTGCGTATTCATTTGGAAAACAGCAGTACGACGCCGCCAAATATGGTGCGAGCAACAAAAATTGCGCATCTTATGGAAGCAGAATCTGTCCGCTCTTATCCTCGATACGAAGGTAAAGTATCGGAACTTATAGCAAAGACAGTAAGAGATCTGAAAAAAACTACAGAGTTAGATCCTGAAGGCAAATTGCACTATTTTCTTGAACAGCATGAAGATTTAAAATCTCATGAATTGGTGGAGATTATCGAAAAAGTTGGAAACCCCCGGCTCTCTCTGCTCTTTGATTTCGGCAACATGGTCAACGCCAACGAAACGCCGGATGATGCCTTGACAATAATGGCACCGTACGTAAGGGAAGTTCATATAAAAGACATTGATATTATCACGGACCACCGGGGAGGATGGGAACAACATGGGTGCAAATCCGGAACAGGCGACATTAACATGCCTCTTATGATGTTTCGTTTATTGTTGCTTGGTGATGATGAACCGCAAATCAGGGCATTTGGCCTCGAAGAAGAAATCGGTTATTTCGCACCAGCTTTCCGCTTTTCTGATGAAGGGGTCGATCCGTTCATTCCGTTCAGAGAAGCCAGTGAAAGCAAGACAGACAGCAACAGTACATTGGAAGACAGGTTGGCACATGAACGCGAAGATGCTGTAGAACAAGTTGCCTTTATCAGAGATATTCTAGCACAGATTCACTCACTTGCCACGAACATCATCAACGAATAGTCTTTCAACATGGCGTATCATCAAAAGACTGCGACCGCGCATCACATATAACATAAAGAATAAAGTTCGAAAATCATACCAAGAAGCAGAAATGGTGCGCCCGGCAGGACTCGAACCTGCGACCCTTGGTTTCGGAAACCAATACTCTATCCAGCTGAGCTACGGGCGCCAATCAAATAATGACCAAGACAGATACCAGAACACAGTAGAAAGCGCAAATGGTTAAGCGCTAACGATCGGTATATAATCTTTTGGCACGTCTTCCTTTTCAAGAAAGTTAAGCTGGTCGACATCCGCATCGTCCACCTGCGCCAAACGGTTTGCCTGATTACCCATCATTTTTTCAAACAACTTACGAACATCACGGCCATTGCCAAAGTTTTCATCACGCTTTTGGTACATTGCGATACAAATATCCTTAAGAATCTGACGGGTATCATCAGTGGCCTCAAGGTTATTTCCTACGATCATTTTTTCAAGAATGTTGAAAAGGTCATCACCACTATAATCAGGAAACGGAACATAACGGCTAAAACGGGATTCCAGCCCCGGATTGGAATCTATAAATTTCTGCATAGGCTGATCATAACCGGCAACAATAATCGCAAATTTATCGCGCTTGTCTTCCATTTCTTTTAAAAGAGTATCAATGGCCTCCTGCCCAAAATCATTCTGACCACCCTTGGCCAAAGCATAAGCTTCATCGATAAAAAGAATACCACCCATGGCTTCTTTTATTTTCTCTTTGGTTTTAGTCGCTGTTTGACCGACATAGCCGGCGACAAGATCACCGCGGTCGATTTCCACGACATGGCCTTTTTGCAACAGCCCCAAAGCGGCATATATTTTACCGATCAACCGCGCCACCGTTGTCTTGCCTGTACCCGGATTTCCTGTAAATACAAGATGGAGAGAAAGCGGCGGTGATGACAAACCTTTTTCCTGCCGCTTTTCTTTGACTTTAGCCAGATTAACCAACTCATCAATTTCCTTTTTGACGCTTTCAAGGCCGATCATATCATTCAGAGCGGCAAGAATAACGTCAATATCTCCTTCTATTTGAGAACCATAATCAACAACATCGACGGCTTTGATAAGCTCAAGATCGCCCTCCGCATTTTTTGCCAGCCTGTTTGCCTGATTGGAAATAATTTCTTCAAAAAAGCGACGAACATCACGCGCATTACCAAAGTTCTCATCACGGCCTTCATACATGTCATCAAGATATTTTCTGGCCTTTTCCCGAGCCTCATCTGCCAGATTATACTGACTGTCCAGACAAAGCTTTTCGAAAATAGAATAGAGAGCCTCAGGCTCATAATCAGGAAATTCTATATAGCGCGTAAACCGTGATTTAAGGCCGGGATTTGAATCTACAAATTTTTTCATGGGATTCGTGTATCCGGCAACGATTATTGCAAACCGGTCACGATGATCTTCCATTTCCTTTAAAAGGGTATCAATGGCCTCCTGACCAAAATCGTTTTGACCGCCCTGAGCCAGAGTATAAGCTTCATCTATAAACAAAATACCATCCATAGCCTCTTCTATTTTTTCTTTTGTTTGGGGGGCTGTATGTCCAATATGTTTACCGACCATATCGCTCCGGTCGGCCTCTACCATATGACCTTTGTCCAGCAAACCGATGGCCGCAAATATTTTCCCGATCAAACGCGCAACCGTTGTCTTACCCGTACCTGGATTTCCCGTAAAAACAAGGTGGAGAGAAAGCGGCGGTGCGCTCAATCCCTTATCAAGACGCCGTTTTCTAACATTAGCCAGATTTACAAGATCATTAATTTCTTCTTTAACGGCCCCCAGGCCAATAAGGCTATCCAGCTCTTTTAACGCTTCTTCAAATTCCACTACATTTTCTTCTAAGGAGGGGGCCTGTTTTGTTACATCATCATCCTGAGAAGAGGCATCCATGTTGGCGTCCAAACTTTCAAGCGCTTTTTCCGCTTTTTTTATACCGAGATCGCAGGCTTTTTGAAAATAATGGCGCGCCTGCTCTAAATCTTTTTCAGTACCAATAGCGTCACGATAACAATAACCAAGATTTAAATTGCCCATACCCTGATTTTTGTCGGCTGCTTTTTTGTAATAAGAAAAGGCAAGATCGACATCTTTTTCCACCCCATCTCCCTGTTCATAACGGACCCCGATCCAGTTCTCGGCTTCAGCAAGCCCGCTATCAGCGGCCTTCTGCGCATATTCTATGGCTAGAGAAAGGTCTTTTTCTGTTCCTCTACCGTCATAATAACAAAAAGCAAGATTGCGTTGACCCCCGTTATAATTTTTGTCGGCTGCTTTTTTGTAATAGCTAAAGGCAAGGTCAACGTCTTTCTGCACCCCATCCCCCGTCTCATAACGGACCCCGATCCAGCTCTCGGCTTCAGCAAGCCCTCCATCAGCGGCCTTTTGCATATATTGTATGGCTTGCTGAAGGTCTTTTTTAATACCGAAGCCGCGATAATAACAACGAGCTAACCCTATATATCCCTTAAGATCCTCAATTTCGGCACTAGACCGGTACCAATGGTACGCAAGGCCCCCGTTAGCGGAAACGCCTTGTCCGTGATAATAACAATCCCCCAGCATGACATAGGAGTCTTTGACTTTCTTTTCTGCAGAATATCTTAAACAGCGCACAGCCTGAATATAATCCACAGACGTGCCAAGACCGTAATAATATTGATACCCCAAATTATGGCTGGCAACGGGCTCACCATCATCCGCAGCCTTCTGAAACCAAGTAAGGGATTCCTCCTGATTAGCCTCTCCATGCCTGCCTTCTAAAAGAAACATTCCCACCTTGTTATAGGCAGAAACATAGCCGGATTCAGCGGCTTTTAAATAATACTTAAACGCCTTTGATTGTTCTTTTTTTTCTTCCCATTTCTTACCTTTTTTAAATTCCTTTTCCGGGTCAGTTTTTAAAAGCGCCATGAAGAAATACCCTGATTACAGTGTTTCGAAAATCATCTTTGAAAGTATAAGTACAATAGTTAAATAGAAGATTAAAACCAATGGCTGATAAATAAAGAAACGGTAATCAGCGCTTATATTGATAGTGAACATCTGCACTACGCCATTTTTCTATCCCTTTTTCCGTCAGCCAATCTTTAGCCAACTGGTCTTCTTTGAGATAAGCATCCCAGAATGCCAGAGAAGATATTTTGATGATAGCCTCATGAATTTTGCGTTTGGGGTGAGCGGCAAGCTTCCCCCGACTGCCTGCAAAAACCATATGATCGCCACCCTCCAGCACCAATAAGTGCTGATCCGCGCCCCCGGCATTTTCAAAAACGGGAAGACGGTAAGTGTAATCGGCACCCGTGATCGGCGAGTCATCTTCCGTACCTGTCATGTAAAATATCGGCGGCGTGATCGGCCCATACAAGACTTCCGGGGAGTCCTCATCATCAAAAACAGAGGCCATGGAATAGGCAATACAGGCCTTCAGTCTTGGCTCATGCAAGGAATAAAGAGCCCCTTTACGACCCGTCATCTGTCCGGCCATAATTTGCGTTGTGATCGCGCCCAGTGAATGACCAGACATACCGATCCGTTTCATATTGATATGCTCGGCGATTTCGGGATGTTGTTCACACAGCGCCGGTAAACTGTCTAAAACAAAAGGCACATCGCCGAAGCGCGCACCTATATCGTCTTCCGAAATATGAGCCGCGCGTATAACATCCCACGGATGCCCCGGCTTTCCTTCCCACAGGCTGGAATCTGTTCCCTGATGCTGGATATGCATGACGACATAGCCATGGCTCGCTATAAAACGTCCCAGAAAAGCCGCTCCGTCACAACTACCGCCCAGACCATGGGACCAAAGAACAAGTGGTAAGTCTTTCAAAACATGAGCAACGGGATAATATATTTTATAGGGAGTTTTCCGCCCGGAACGCCCCTCATCGACGAGAGTTCCACGGACGATCATAACCCGGTGCGGTTCGTGATCGGGATCAGTATCAGAATTCCAGAAAGACAAAAAAGGCTCCTCTTTAAAAAAATCGGGGTATGTTCCTGATGATCCAGCGTTTATAGTCATTGCTACAACGCTGCAAAAAACAACGGGAACACATCATGGGCAAAGAATACTGGGAGAGTCAAACCTCCGATAATGACAATGAAGACGGCAGTGACAAAAACATTGTGAAGGATAGTAACGGCACGCCGCTTCATGAAGGCGATTCCGTTCACGTTATCAAAGATTTGAAGGTCAAAGGCTCCTCTCTGACCCTGAAAAGAGGCACGATGGTTAAAAACATCCACTTAACCGACAACCCCGAAGAGATTGAAGGGCGCGCCGAAAAAACAACAGTCGTACTGAAAACCTGTTTTTTGAAGAAAGCCTAACCCCGAAAGAAGAGACTTTGTTGCCATGGCCTCCGGTTCAAAAAAAGTAATTTATGCGGCGCTTGTTGGTAATGCGTTGATTGCGATTACCAAATTTATAGCCTCAATCATGACCGGCAGTTCGGCGATGATGTCAGAGGGCGTGCATTCTCTCGTCGATACGGGCAACCAGATCCTGTTGCTCTTCGGCCTGAAACAAGCACAAAAACCACCGGATGCACAATATCCATTCGGTCACGGCAAGGAAATTTATTTCTGGAGCTTCGTCGTTGCCATCCTGATCTTCGCACTTGGCGCGGGTATTTCGATCTATGAGGGCCTGCGCCATATGGCCCACCCGGAACCGATCACTAACCCGCTGATCAACTATATTGTTCTCAGCCTTGCTATCGTTTTTGAAGGCGGAGCGCTCTACTTCGCCATCCATGAATTCACCAAAGTCAAAGGACGTTTAAGTATTCTGGAGGCCGTCCAGCGTGGCAAAGACCCGTCTTTGTTCGTCGTGCTGTTCGAGGATTCAGCAGCGATGCTGGGATTATTCGTCGCTTTGATCGGCATTACGCTGGCGCAGGTAACGGGACAACTCTGGTGGGATGGTCTGGCCTCTGTCGTGATCGGATTCATACTGGCAGGAACCGCGATCTGGCTGGCTTATGAAACCAAAAGCCTGCTGATCGGGGAAAGTGCAGATCAGGAAACAGTGGCCGCGATCAAAAAACTAGCCTCCGCGCAGGACGGCATTAATCACGTCAATGAAGTACTGACCCTCCATATGGGGCCGGACTTTATTCTTGTTACAATCACGATTGATTTTTCCGATCACATGGCCACGGGCAGTATTGAAAAAGTCATTCACAATCTGGACCGCGCGATCAAGAAAGCCCATCCGCAGGTTAAACGGGTCTTTATCGAGGCTGAAGAAGCCAAAGAAACGCCAGAGGCCCAGGACCTGAGTCTGGAATAAACGCTTACCTTATTTCAATTGCTGCCCGGTTTTGTCTATAGCCTCAACAATCAGGTCAATATCATCTGCCGTGCAGGTCAATGGCGGCGCAAGACGAATTGTCTGACCATGCGCATACTTACAGAATACATGATGGTCAAAGGCCATCACTTCACAGAATTTCTGCGGTGTTGAAATGTCCGGATTAAGGTCAATACCGACCCACAGCCCTTTACCGCGCACAGCAGTCAAAAGCCCTTGCGCAATCATGGGGCGCAAAGCATCCATAAGCTGATTGCCACGATCCTGACTGTGCCGCGACATTGCACCATCTTCAAGAATACGGACAGCCTCCAGACCGATCGCCGACGCCACAGGATTGCCGCCAAAGGTCGAACCGTGCGTATCTATGCTGTAAACGCTCATCAGTTCTTCGCTGGCGAGGAAAGCGGACACGGGATAGATACCGCCGCCCAGCGCTTTACCAAGAATCAAACCATCCGGCGTAACACCCTCATCAAGCTCATGCTGGAACGCAAAGTTTTTACCCGAACGGCCCAAACCGCTCTGGATTTCATCCAAAATCAATAGCACATTATGCGCCGCACAAATTTTCTTTGCTTCACGGATATAACCGTCCCCCGGCATAATAATCCCGGCTTCACCCTGAATCGGCTCAACCATAAACGCGCAAACCGTCTCATCCTGCACGGCTTGTTTCAACGCCTCCAGACTACCGAAATCCACATGGACAAAAGCATTTTCCGCATAAGGGCCAAAAGGATCACGGGTGGACGCACTGTCAGAAAAACTGACAATCGTCGATGTCCGACCATGGAAATTGTTATGGGCGACAATAATTTTAGCCTTATCTTTTTTGATACCCTTATATTGATAGCCCCATGCGCGGGCCGCTTTAATCGACGTTTCAACCGCTTCGGCACCGCCGCTACAGGGCAGCATACTATCCATCCCTGTAATCCGACATAACGCTTCGGCAAAAGGCCCCAACTGATTATTCACAATGCCGCGCGAAACGGAATCAAGGCCCCACGAAGAAGCCGCTTCGTCCGGCGATAAGGCCTCACCGGGCTTCATTGTAGAAAGCTTTTCCGTGAGCGCTTCAGGAGGGCGTTCAATCTGATGCATTGCCGCCGCGACAATCCGTGGATTCAAATGCCCGAAATTCACAGCGCCGTAGCAACTCAAAGTATCCAGCATGGCAATTTCATGTCCGGTCTCATCAAGACGCCAAAGCCGCGTCCCCAGCGCCCTTGTCACAACAAGCCCGAGAGGGTGGTAATTCTTGGCCAGATAACCGCGCTCGGCTTCAACCAGTTCGTCTATTGCAGTGGGGGTGTTCACCGTCATGGAACTGTCCTTCTGTGCCGGCATGATATGACTCTCTTTCCTGAAATTCGATCCTGTAGAATGCACGGCATGTTAGTGTCTGTCTTCGCCGTCTGTCAAGCTGTGTGAATAGAGAACGTTATTTATCATAAAAAATATTTGACTTTATGGAAACGGTCTGTTAAAACCTCGTGAGTGAGCGCTTAAACACAAAAGACAGAGTGATAATTATGGCCATCATAACATCTAAAGAAGCACGCGAAAAACTGACAAAAACATCGGCAAAAGAAGCCTTTGATAAACTGGATGCGTTAGGCCCAAGATGGGTGTGTATCGAAGAAGAACAGGATAAAGTTTATTTATCCCCTTCGATAGAAACAAAAACGATCGGCGGCGGCATTTTATCCGGCGTAGGTCGTGGATGGGCCAAAAGCTTTGACGAGGCCGCTGTCAATCAACTGGAGGCCCTTCAGGAAAAGGCTGAAAAAGCTAACACACTTATTGTTGTGAATGCTTATCAGGACAACAGGGCAGAATATACATACCATAGCGATACGCGGACTTTTGTTCCTTATAAACCAGCGTAGGTTAAAATCAGGATCTTATTATTGCCGGTTCGCTCACCAGAGCAAACGTATTGGCAAGAGACAGATTGTGCTGAGTCACCTGAAGCGTTCGGCGCAACATCCAGAGAAGAAACATAACAATCAGGAAACCATCTTCCCCGTCTTTTTTTGCCTTGCGTGCTGATTTTACATTGCGAAGAATAAGCGCTTCATAGTCCCGTTTTTGTCTCCGCTCCGCCTGTTGAATCTCTTTCCGCGCAGCCCTTATACGCTGTAAAATCACACGTCTTACCCGTTTGTCCTGCCGTAATTCGATCAAACGTGTCTGCATGGCACTTTCAGAACTCATCACCAGATCACCGGCTATTTCCGCCATAGGGTCATGCGCTCCATTTTCACACAGCAATTTCTTGTGACGCGCTTTCATATCTATATATTGCTTGTCCAAATCGGCCAGAACAGGATCTGCGTCCCTGTAAAAATCAAATACAGACAGTCTGTTAGATAAACGAACCACCGTCTTTTCCGGCTGAATATCATCCAGCCGCCGCGCCATGTCGTTCATAATCTCCTGTAATGAAACCGCTGTCATCTTTCACCTCACACACATTTATTGACGTTTTTTATAATTGACGCTATATTACGTCAAAAGGGTGAAAAATATGTTAATTAGAAAACATAACGCTCAAAAAAGTACGAAACCCTTATATAGCAAGCCTTTCAAGACATATAGAACTTGATTCATATAAGAGAAAATGAGAAAATAGAAGAATAAGGAGTATTTATGTCGAAAACAGGGAAATCTAAAAGACAGGAACTGAAAAAAAATATGCTCAAAAGAGCGTGGAGAGGCATATCGAACTACAGCGTAGAAGAAATGCTTTATCTCATAAAAACGCACACGGACAATGCCCAGATTCCAAAAGAACATGAAATGATCTTGGCCGGCATAGAGCACAACGAACCGCGAGCTGTTCGTATGCTCAACCTGCACGAAAAACACAAAGGCAATGTCAGGCGCCATACGGCAGATCCGGAAAAATCGGAAAAATATCCCTATCAGGGAGAGCCGGGACAATTGCCGGAGCCGTCGGTACCGGAGCCGCCGACTATTCATTAAGCCATTTTCAGGGGGTGGAGATATTGGTTGTCAGGCCGTAAATTTGTGCGCGTGCTCTGGTCTGTGCGATCAGCGCATCGTGACCCCTTTTATCACCCAGTTGTAATCGTAGCTGAGCCGTGGTCACCATGAAGTTAATATCAGGATAGCCTTTGGCACGCGGCCAGAGGAGCCCTCCCTCCAAAACACGCAAAGCTTTTCTTAACTCTCCCTGTCTTTTATAGATCATCGACAACCCCATACGAGCATCCAGAAAAAGAGGGTTACGCCTCAAGACGTCCTCCATGATCACAACAGCTTTCTCATAACCATCATCAATCAGAGTCCCCTGAGCAAAGAAATATAATTTTGCCTGTAAATTGGAAAGATTCACCAACCCCTTGTTTTTCTGTATGGCCTCCTCAAGAAAAGCGTGCGCCTCCTCATAAAGTACCCTTTGTTCTTCTATGCTTAAGGTACTATTCTGGGTCCTTAACTTTTGAATACGCCATAGTGCTTCATATTCAGGAGCACGGAAATAACCGGGCGGCGCAAACGCTGTAACGTATTCAGCATAAATACGGGCCTGCTCCAGGTTTCCAGCCCTCATTTGCGCCCCTGCTTTATGAACAAAATGGCCGCTCAGAGCCATCTGCAAAAGCCACACGGACGGTAAAAAGAAGAAAAGGAATCCCAACGCCACAACGGGCTTTTTCTTGTTTGCCACCCACGCTGTTAAATCAAGCCTGTTATGGCCCAGCACCTTTTCCGTTGCGACGTACCAATAGGCCAAAAGACAACCCATCGGATACATCATCACAAGAATATAAAGATGAAAGGTAATATGCGTATGCAGCGTTAATGCCAACATACCGCCAAACGCGCCCAGAATACGCGCCTTCATAAGGGGATCTGTGTCCTGCAGAACATTAAGCGCCCGGATCGTCCTGAATAAAATGGCTGTCAATATGGAATAAAATAGCACAGGAGCCAAAACACCCATTTCAGCCCAGAACTGCAAGGGATCCATATGAGCGAAAAAACCGTCGCTGCTATCTACCGGCAAACGATAAGACGGATAATAATAATAAAAAGTACCCAGTCCCGTCCCGGTCCAGAAATGATCCAAAATCATACGCCATGACGAAGACCACAAAGCCACCCTGTCAACAAGGCTGGCGCTGCCGGCACCAAATTGCGCTGCACGGATCATATCACGATCGAGAAAATAGACTCCGTACGCGTTAAGCAAAAACGGCACGATCAAAATCGCAGCCATTATGATCAACAACTTGAATTTCTGTGCAGAAAAGGGGCGCACCATAAAAGGAAGCAAAATGAAGGCCGTCAACAAAAAAGACAAAACAGCACCACGACTTTGCGTCAAAAGAAGGGCTACATAAAGTAAAACAAAAAAACAAAAAGAAAGCAGGATATTCCGACGGCTTTTAACGGACATAAACAAGGCAACAGCCGGAAGCAATCCCATGTTAAGCAATCCGGCCATACTGTTTGGATTTAACATGGGATGGTGAGGGCGTACACCGTAATCCGGATAAAATACAAAAAACTGCATTAAAATCCAAATCGCCAACAAGCCTAAAGCGGCCCATAAAGCGTGACAATGCCACATCGTCCTTTTCTCCGGCTCGGAAGCCGAAAGGAGGGTAAAAAACAAAAAAGGCAACATGGAAAAAATGAAAAAGAAGAAGCTGCTGGTAAATAAAGCCGTTGACCATAACAACGAAACAGCCAGATACAGCCAGTAAGCCAGCATCAAAAAAACAACAGGTGATCGTGGCAGGGAAAATCCGGATTTTAGTCCATCATAAAAAGAGAAACCGCCAAAAAGCAGAAGCAAAAACAAAGACGGCGCATAAAAAGGGCTGTCCGTACCGTGGACAAAAACACCAAAGCCAAATGCCCCCATCAAAAGAGGTAAGGTCAATATCCAGGGAAAAACGATATATTTTTTCATTAAAGCCGTCCGGAAAGAGATAACGGCTTATTCTAGCACCCGTTACGCCATACCGATAGCGGCTTTATATAATTCGAGCAATTCATCCTCTTCCCGGCGTTTTTCAATATCCATCTTGCGTAATTTAATAACTCTACGCATGATCTTTGGTTCAAAACCGGTGGCCTTGGCTTCGCCATACACTTCTTTAATATCCTCAAGTAGCGCCGTTTTTTCTTCTTCCAGACGCTCGACACGTTCAATAAAAGATTTCAGGCGTTCGCCGGTTACGCCCCCGACATCACGGGCTTCGTTGCTTCCTTCGTCCGTTGGTTTAAAACTCGTTACATTGTTCTCAGCCATTCTTCATTCTCCTCTTTTTGCTTTTTCCATTAATTCATCAAAATAAGTCAGGGCACGCTCCGGATCATGAACATGCTGTGGTCCATCGTAATAATCATATAAAGCCTCATCGGCCAGAACACCCTGCAAACAGTCTTTCAAAAGCGTGGCCCACTGCGCCCCTTTTTCATCCGTATCAATCAATTCATTACGAAGCTCAAACAAGGCGTTTGGAAAACCGCGCGCATCGGCATGATGATTAATCGTCGTCCCTCGTAAAACACGGGCATCATAAGGCTCATTGTCTCCGACACAAAAATCTTTTTTCCTAAAATGCTCAATAACAGGGACAGGCAAACGCGGATCCTGCACCCATAATACACCCAAATCCCATGGTCGTATTTGTTTAAAAAAAACAGGTGAAAAACTATGAATAGAAATAACAACGGGGACAATATCCTGCGCTATAAAACCAGAAATCATAGACTCTATTTTTTTATGAAACGGGATGTATATCTCTGCTGTACGACACAGCCTATCCTCGGGCGTCATCCCCATATTACCGGGTATGGGCCGCCCTTCGGCATTGGTAACAAAGGCAGTCGGATGATCCACACGGCGGTTCAGGTCAATCACAAGCCGTGAAAAATTGGCAAGGATCGCGGGGGCATCCAAAAGCCCGGAAAGCTGCGACGTCAAATGACGTACCCCGATATCCAGAGCAAAATGCTTGTCGAAATCCTGAGACGACAAACCCAAATGAGATAATGATTCAGGAACGGCCCCCCCTGAATGCTCACAAATCAGGATACACTTTGCCTTACCGCCTTCATTCAAAATGTCAAAAGGCGCAGGATCGTTCGCCCCTAAAAGAGGCGCCATCGTAAAGTCATCCGTATCCGACAAAGTAGCGGTCATAGCAATCTGTTGATCTCCTGTCATGAAAGTAGCTACAGCTTTTAACGTAGAGAGCGCTCCAAAAGCAACCCCCGATAACGCAAGAAAAACGCTTATTCGGTTTCTTTTGCAAGCTCTTTCTGTTTTCGCACAGCCCAGCTTTCAATCATAATCTGCTCGCTGCTCGTTTCATGGGATACCCGCCCCACCTGAATCGTCACAATAATTCTCTGGTTGGTCGGTTGATCCATTTTTTTATAATCTTTTGCCTTATTCGGCAAGAATGTCAGGGTCACAGGCATTTCAAAAAGCCAGCGATAACGCCCGCCAACAGACCCGGCATTCATTAAAAGCGGCGTTTCCTCGACATAGACATGCAATTCAAGACTATTTTGCTGCAACATCAACAAAACCCTGCTTTTTGTCATAAAATCCTGAAAGTCGTTCAGGGCGTACTGGTCCATGCTGGCTTCCATATCTTCCGTATGCTCTGCATAGGAGGCAGGATCAAGAGTCATAATTTCAGAGACTTCATTCACAAGCCATTTGGCAAGATGCTCTTCGCTCCTGTGCGGTTTATCAAGCGCATTGGGAGAATTAGATAAATCCGGACCGCCATAAGGAATAAAAGTCTTCCCGTTCCTGTTTTTCAAAGACGAATCAGGGTCGGCAAACGGAGCCTGCAAGGTTTCCGAGGGATCCGGTTCAAGGTCCTCTTCCGGTGCCGGAACATATAACGGAAACATAAAATGCAGAAAGCTGTGCCGGGCATGGGCTGTGTGTGAGGGGATCATACCGAAAAGCGTAATGGTCACGATTAACCCTGACAAAAAGAAGATACGCCTCATGATACTTCTGATTCCTTACAATCCTGTTGCGTGAATGATGGTGCCGATTTCTTCAGTGTGCCAAGAAAACGTCCCAATTGCATCACATTTTCAATACGGCGATCAAGAAAAGCATGTGTAACCTCCTGATCCGGGCTGTCATCATCCAGCCAAACCAGTGTTGTCGCGCTCAAAACACCGCTCAAAAGTCCCCGTTTTGTGTAACGATTATAATCAGTGGCCGTATCACCGGCCCAATTCCACATGCGATCCGCCGTATTCCAAACCATTTTCCCGGCATGTCCCGCGCGAAACGGTCCGGCCCAATAAGACAGCGCCAGCCTGACAGCGTCCCGGTGCGGCAGCAAAACATCAAAACGCGTGATGGCCGCCGTCCTGATCCGGTCACGAATGCGCAAATCATCCGGGTTAATTTTTTCCAGTGCCGCCAGCATTTTCCGGTCAGCCCAATCCGAAAAATGGCCGACAACATCGTTCAGACCACCGGCAAACACAGCAGACGCCATACCCGACCCATGGCCGGCCCTCTCCGATGCTTTTTCCACAGCGCCCCAGATCCAGCCGTCAAAGGCTATATCCGGCAAAAGCGCTTCAAGTATTTCATCGCGTATAAGAACCGTCTTATCATCCATATCCCCTTTTCGCACAGTTTAGAACGCGTGGAAAGAGACATAACTTTTTT
>JAJFGQ010000054.1 GCA_021776075.1 Alphaproteobacteria bacterium
ATTGTCATGCCCGCTTTATGCGGGCATCCGGAAAAATAAAGTGCGCCGCTGTGCTATGCTCATAACCAGACCCCCGCCGGTCTTATCCTGCTATCGCAGGATCGCGGGGGTGACGATAGTGTCTTATTCTTAATGGGAATAACTATAGCTCAAGACGCCCATCATCTGACTTTCATCTTCATTTATTGAGCAATGCCTACACGGGCAGGGCGGAGTAAACGATCATGAAGCGTGTAGCCGTTCTGGTGAACCTGTACGATTGTACCGGAGTCACGGCTTGTATCGGGAATCCGATTTAGAGCTTCGTGAAATTCAGGATTAAAGGGCTTGTTCATAGCTTTAACCTGTTTAATACCGTGCTTGTTAAAGGCTTTGAGAAGCAGTTGTTCCATGCCGTCAAGGCCGTCCATGACTTGTTGAACAGCTTCGTTTTGTTTTGTCTCTTCCGGTAGAGATGCTTTGGCCATTTGAAAAACATCAGCCAGTTCAATCATATCTTTGGCTAGTTTTTCTGCAGCATATTTTTGGGCATCAGCAAGCTCTTTCTTGTATCTTTTTCTCACGCTTTGGGCATCACTGGCAATGAGGATCATTTTTTCTGAGGTCTTCGTAAGCTTTCTTTTTAGCTTGGAGATTTCCTCTGACAGATTCTGTCTTTCTTCCTCTTGCTCTTTCTTCGTTTGTGTAGCGGGCATCAGTTTTTTCTTTTTGAAGAACCAAAACATTCTTTTCTCCGTTTTTACTTTTATGGCTACTGTGGCTGCGGATTGTTGTTAGGGCCTCTCTTGTCTTCAATGACAGTGCTTTTGGCATCAACAACATCAGGAGCAGCTTCAGGAGATTTTTCTTCTGTTTCCGCAGCTTCTTCCTGAGATTTTTCGTAGATCGCCTGACCGGCTTTCATGCTGGCTTCGGATAGCTCTTCTGTCAGTTTCTTGATGGTTTCGGTGTCATCACCTTTTTCCATCGCATCTTTTAGTGCTGCCATACCGGTTTCGATGACTGTTTTATCGTCAGCCGCCATTTGTTCACCATATTCAGCGAGTGTTCTCTCTGTTTGCTGCACAAAGCTTTCAGCAACATTTTTTGTTTCGATGGTGTCTTTGCGTTTTTTGTCCTCATCAGCATGAAGAGATGCGTTTTGCACCATTTGCTCGACTTCTTCAGCGGACAGACCGCCATCGGCCTGAATAGTAATTTTTTGCTCTTTGCCGGTTCCCTTGTCTTTGGCTGCGACATCAAGGATACCGTCGGCACTGATGTTAAACGTTACTTCAATTTGCGGTACGCCGCGCGGTGCAGGCAAAATGCCGTCCAGATTAAAATTGCCCAGCGTTTTGTTATCGGCAGCCATTTCCCGTTCACCCTGAAAGACTTTCAGCTCAACGGAAGGCTGGTTATCGACAGCTGTCGAAAATATTTCGGTTTTTCTGGTCGGAATTGTTGTGTTTCGTGCAACAAGCTTATCAAACACACCGCCCAGTGTTTCAAGACCAAGTGACAGTGGCGTAACATCCAGTAACAGGATATCTTTTATATCGCCTTGCAGGATGCCGGCCTGAATAGCAGCACCGTTGGCAACGACTTCATCCGGGTTAACGCCCTTATGTGGTTCTTTGCCGAAGAAAGTTTTCAGCATTTCTGTAACTTTTGGCATGCGGGTCATGCCGCCGACCATGATGACTTCACCAATATCTTTGGCTGTCAGGCCCGCATCTTTCAAAGCGGCTTCCATCGGTGCTTTTGTCCGTTCGATCAGGTCAGCAACGAGGCCTTCCAGCTTGGCACGTGACAATTTGAGGTCCAGATGTTTCGGCCCGGAGGCATCGGCAGTAATAAAAGGAATATTAATGTTTGTTTCCTGTGAAGAAGAAAGCTCAATTTTGGCTTTTTCTGCTGCTTCTTTCAGGCGTTGCAGAACCATTTTGTCTTCCCGCAGGTCAATATCGTGTTCTTTCTGGAATTCATCGGCGAGGTAGTCAATGATGCGTAAGTCAAAGTCTTCACCGCCCAGAAATGTATCCCCGTGGGTGGATTTGACTTCGAATGCGCCGTCGTCAATGTCCAGAATGGAAATGTCGAAGGTGCCGCCACCAAGGTCATAAACGGCAATCTTACCGTCTTTGGTTTTGTCCAGCCCATAGGCAAGGGCGGCCGCTGTGGGCTCATTAATAATGCGTTTGACGTCCAGACCGGCAATTTTACCGGCATCTTTAGTCGCCTGTCGTTGTGAATCATTAAAATAGGCGGGGACGGTAATGACGGCTTCTGTGACTTCTTCACCAAGATAGGTTTCAGCCGTTTCCTTCATTTTTTGCAGGACAAAAGCCGCGATTTGAGACGGAGCATATTTTTCACCGTTGACTTCGACCCAGGCATCACCATTATCACCTTCAATAATTTTAAAAGGCGCTTTTTTCATCATATCCTGTGTTTCCGGGGCATCAAAACGTCTTCCGATCAGGCGTTTGATAGCGGACAGGGTTCCCGCAGGGTTTGTTACAGCTTGACGTCTGGCGGGATCGCCAATCAGGCGCTCTCCATTTTCTGTAAAGGCAACAACAGAAGGTGTGGTGCGCGAGCCTTCCGAATTTTCAATAACTTTTGCTTCTTGCCCGTCCATGACGGTGACACAGGAATTTGTTGTTCCCAAATCGATACCGATAACCTTACCCATTTTTTTGCTCCTTTAGTGATGCTTATTCTTTATTTCAAAAATGATCCGAGGATCGAAGGTGAATTTACAGAATACATTGCCATATTGTCAAGAAAAATATGTAAAAATGTTTTTTGTAAGGTGGGTATGATGTGTATAGTCGTTCCCGTTAAGAATAAGACATTGTCATGCCCGTTTTATGCGGGCATCCGGCAAAACAAAGTGCGCAGCGGCGCTCATAACCAGACCCCCGCCGTTCTTATCCTGCTATCGCAGGATCGCGGGGGTGACGGAGGTGGACAATTTTCGATGTTTCACGAATCTACAATGCGGAGATGCTAGACTTCCTGATCGACCTTATGTCCGGGATCGTCTGCGGAGGGGGTGTTGCTGCCATTGTCTTTGGCGACACCAACGCGGGCAGGGCGGAGAAGACGGTCATGCAGGATATAACCGGGTTCGATCAGTTGTATAATCGTTCCGGCCGGTTTGTCGGTTTCCGGTGTTTCAAACATCACTTCGTGAAAATTGGGATTAAAAATTTCGCCTATGGGTTCAAGCTTGCGGATATGGTTCTTTTCCAGAGTGGACAGCATTTCACGTTCCATGGCATCCAGGCCCGAAAGAACGCTTTTCAAAGGCTCATCCGCAGTTTCTTTTAGGTCTGTTGGAATGGCGTCCAGCGCCCGGCGAAAATTATCGGCAAAATCGAGAAGGTCTTTGGCAAAAGCTGAGATGGCGTATTTATTGATATCGTCTCGTTCACGTTGCGCCCGTTTGCGTGTGTTTTCTGTTTCAGCCAGAGCGCGCAGCATGTGTTCTTTCGTGCGGCCAAGTTCAGCTTCCAGCGCTTCAATACGTATTTGATCCGGGTTGCCCTCACTATCGGGAGCCGACTCCTCCTGCGATTCAGGGAACAGTTCTTCCGCAAAGCTTTGCTCAAGCGGTTCCTCATGTGTTTCTTCTTCGTCTGAGGGTGGGGTTGTTTCTTCTTCTGGGTATGACATTTTCTATTCCGTCCTATTTATTCGTATGTTCCCGGTGTACGAACAAGGACCCGAATTTCGTCAAGGACTTGTTCGTCAGCATCCAGTCCAAAAACTGTTTTTTCAACAAAGATGCTGCCAAGTAAGGCACCCTGAGCAATATCGGGTGCGTCTGTAAAGTGTTTCTCTTTATCCACATAGTAGTAATGATGCGGCAAGACAATAGGTGATTTGAAATCGGTGTAAATTGATTGCAGGGTCACAAGGCCCTTGCTTTCAGCTAAAGCCATTATGCGGCCTTCTATGTCGTGTTTTTTCTCGGCATCCGGAACGCTCAGAATAAGGGTGCCCTCCGGATAGAACCAGTGAGTCAGGGTATTGTTTATTTTGTAGATCTGTTTCGGTACGAAGCGCCACACGCCCTGATTTTCTGCATCCGTCGGAATCAGCCTGACTCGTTCGTCTGTGACATCTATATCGTAATAATCAATAAAGGGATCCGTATGAAAGCGGATATGTTTTGTTCCTTTTTCCTTCAGCATGTCTTTATTGAGGACGATTTCTGCGCCGGGCAGTTGCGCTCTCTGGTCGCATTCATATTGTGGTGCACTTGGCGGGTCTTCTATAAGGGCTCTGAACCGCACGATTTCTATATCGAGGAAGATATCTTTGAATTCCGTTGTGTATTCGATGTCTGATATTTGGTAGCAGCCGTGGACAGGCATTGATGCCGCGACATTCAGGGCGAAGTATCCGGGTTCAAATTCTGGCTTTCTTTGTAGGGACAGGCCGATATTTTTGACAATAGAGACGCCGATATGGTTGGACGACATGTCAAAGACGGGAATGCGTGAAAAGGGGGCAGCCGGATCAGCCGGGGCATATGATGACTGCGCGTGGCTTTCCCGGACAGGTGCCGTTAAAAGCAGAAGCAGCAACAGTAATATCGGTAACGTTGTTCTGGGGAGGGAACCTGTCATCATATTTTTAAGTCCTTTAGAAAAAGGTAACGGTCTTCTACTCTAACGGTAAGTATCATACTCGTAAATCTTTTCTGACAGACTTATCCAAACAGGGTCAGTTATGAACCGGTTAAACGGCTCATGACCTTGGCTGTATAGTCAACGACGGGGATGATGCGTCCATAATTTAATCGTGTCGGGCCGATAACACCTATGGCGCCGATGATACGGTTTTCTGCTGTTTTATAAGGGGAAATAATCATGGACCAGCCGGAATGTTCGAATGTCTGGTTTTCCGTGCCGATGTAAATCTGGATACCTTCGGCGTTTTGCGTAGATTCCAAAAGACGGGACATTGTTTCCTGATCTTCCAGAGTACTCAGGAGCCGACGCGCGTTTTCAAGGTCTTCAACGGCCTTGATATCGTCGAGAAGTTTTGACTGACCCCGGATAATAATATGCCCCCCTGTACCGTCGGGAGGAGAAAGGGCGAGGCCGCGTTTAACAAGATCGGTGGTAATGCTGTCCAGTTGTGCCTGATTATCCGCAATTTCCTTGTTAATGGATTCGCGGGCTTCAAGGAGCGTTTTTCCGGCCAGCCGGGCGTTCAGATAGTTCGCTGCGGATTCCAGAACGGAATCAGACAGATCGCCGGAAACCTCCATAACCCTGTTTTCAACCATGTTGTCCTGCATCACCAGAACAACCAGAACACGGTTGTGATCCAGTTGGACAAAATGAACATGGCGCAACGGTTTGTTCGTTTTTGGCGCTATCACAAGTCCTGCTGCTTCCGAAAGACCGGATAGCATGGTGCTGGCCCTGTCGGATATTTGTTCCATGGAATGACCGGCAACGTGGCATTGCGAATCAATGATCCGGCGTTCCTCTTCTGTTATATTGCCGACTTCCATCAGGCCGTCAATATAAAGCCGCATGCCTTTCTGGGTCGGTAAGCGTCCGGCAGACACATGCGGCGCATAGAGCAAACCTTCGGCTTCCATGTCGGCCATCACATTGCGGATGCTGGCCGGGGAGAGGTTCAGGCCGGGCATTTGAGACAAAGTGCGTGAGCCCGTCGGTTCACCATTTTCCATGTAGGAATCGACGACGAATCGAAGGACGGCCTGTGATCTTTCATTTAATTCCGTAATCATAAAAAGGAATATAATCGTTTTAGATGGGTTTGACAATTTATATACAGGGCGTACAGTCCTGCCGGGATTCACAATAACATTACGGAGAGACGAAAATGAACAGACCATCAAACCGTTCGGCAGATGCGTTGCGGCATGTGGAAATTGAAATGGATGTATCCAAACATGCCGAAGGATCATGTCTGGTTAAATTTGGTGACACGCACGTGCTTTGTATGGCCACGGTAGAAGAAAAAGTACCGGGCTGGATGAGAAACTCCGGAAAAGGCTGGGTGACGGCAGAATACGGTATGTTGCCGCGTTCTACAAACAGCCGCATGGATCGGGAGGCCGCCCGCGGGAAACAGTCGGGCCGGACACAGGAAATTCAGCGTCTTATTGGCCGGGCTTTGCGTTCTGTCGTTGATTTTAAGGCTCTGGGTGAGCGGCAGGTGCGCATTGATTGCGATGTCATTCAGGCTGATGGCGGCACGCGCACGGCGGCGATTACGGGCGGGTATGTGGCTATGCATAAGGCTTTGCAGTATCTGGTGGATATAAAATTATGTGAGAGCCTGCCGATTACAAGCAGTGTGGCGGCTATTTCCTGCGGTATTTATCAGGGCACACCAGTTCTGGATCTGGATTACGCTGAGGATTCCGATGCCGATACGGACGCCAATTTTGTGCTGACGGGGCATAGCGGTATCGTTGAAATTCAAGGCACGGCAGAAAAAGAGCCTTTCAGTGAAGAAGAGTTTTTTGCACTGCTGGCACTGGCCAAGGCAGGTTGCGCCGATTTAACGCATTTGCAAAAAGTGGCACTTGGCATAGAGGAGGCTTAGCCTATGAGACGCTTTGAAGAAAAAAACCTCGTTTTGGCGACCCATAACGACGGTAAGGTGCAGGAAATCGGGAAATGGCTGGCTGATTATGTAGCGGAGTTTCGTACTGCGGCGGAGCTGGGTCTGGATGATCCGGAAGAAACGGAGGACAGCTTTGTCGGGAATGCGATATTAAAGGCACAGGCCGCCGCACAAGAAAGCGGCTTGCCGGCTTTGGCGGATGATAGCGGTCTGGCTGTGACGGCGTTAAATGGTGATCCCGGTATTTACTCGGCACGCTGGGCCGAAACGGGGCAAGGCGACGACCGCGATTTTGACGCCGCGATGCAGCTTGTGCAGGACAAGCTGGGCGATGCAGATGACCGTTCGGCGGCTTTTATTTGCGTGCTGGCGCTGGCATGGCCCGATGGTCATACGGAAACATTTGAAGGGCGTGTGGAAGGGCAGATGATCTGGCCTCCGCGCGGTAAGCAGGGCTTTGGCTATGACCCCATGTTTGTGCCTGACGGCGAGGACCGGAGCTTCGGTGAAATGGACCCGTCCGAAAAAAAGGCCATGAGCCACCGTGCCAATGCTTTTGACAAGCTCGTGAAGAATTGCATGTCCTGAGAATTTTCTTCCCATAACGCGTCTATCTTTGCTATTGTCTTCTCTTGATTAAAAATGATTGAGACAAAGCAGGATGAGTTTTTACAAGACAGCCTCTAAATTTATAGGCCTGACTGCGCTTTTCGGTGCTGTGGGGTGTTCTACTATTCCTGTGTATCAACAAATGCATAATTCTCCTGCCGTACCGCTGACGCCCGGTGAAAAAACATTGGTGAAATCGATCTTCGGAAATAGTGTCGATACGTCTATCGTGCGGAAGCATTTTGTTTCTTCAGGGTGTGTAAATGACAAAGATAAAACAGCTCTAACTTATGACACAGAAAATATTTTATTTTGTAAGGATAAATATCATGAACCGGATTATAGCAAGGCCACGGATATCTTTAATTTTGGTCTCTTCATACATGAAATGACCCATATTTGGCAATTTCAGGCTCATCCCATAAGAATTGTTTGGGATCTGAGTGTCAGGGCACAGGAGTATGATTACAGTCTTTATAAGAAGGCAAAATTTGAAAATTTTTCTACAGAACAACAGGATTCCATTATAACGAATTATGCACGCCGGTTTTTAAGAACTGAACCTTCAAATTCCAGATATTATGTTCGCAGCGATAATATTCGCAAAGATACCACTGAAAGTGACGCTCTTTTGCAAAAAATTGTTGAGCGCCAGTTTCCTGATGCCCGCAATGCGCGGCTGGCGATGGAGAAAAAGCGGAATGCTGTCACGCATCGCGGCGTGGGCTCTGGCGGCAGCGCGGGCGGGATATTTGGTGCGGCTCCTTAGAGGCTGTCGTTATTCCCTATGTTAACGCAGTGATTCTTTTTTCGTGACAGGGGTTGCCGTGTTGTGTATTATGGCAATAATTTATGCGTAAGTTTGCATTTTTTGTAATTATTCGTTATGTAGAGACAGGCTTAGAATTATTGAAGGAGATAAGATCATGAAACGGGCATTATATAGAAAATTATTATTGGCGCAGGCTGCCGTGACTGTCGGTTTGATGGCTGGTTCCGAGGATGCGTACGCGGCACCGGGCAATGATTTTAGCGATATTGCAGAGAACATGATTTCTTCCATTGAGGCTTTGCCGGGCTTGCTGACAGGTCTAGCCTACATGATGGGCTTGCTGTTGGGCGTTTTGGGTGTTCTGAAAGTGAAAGATCATGTTGAAAATCCTTCGCAGACCGCTTTGAAAGACGGCGCTATTCGTATGGCCAGCGGCGGCGCTTTGTTTGCTTTGCCAATTGTTTTCGAAGCTATGCAAACGACAATCGGCACGACAACCAATTTTGTTGAGCCTGCGCGCTTGAACCGTATTGATTTTAACGTCCGTTAATCGACAGGATCAGGACTTCAGGATGTTCGGAGTCTATGTCCATTGGCCCTTTTGTGCGTCTAAATGTCCTTATTGCGATTTTAATTCCCATGTCCGTGAGTCGATTGACCACGCCGCCTGGCTGCGTTCCTATGTCAGAGAAATTGAACATTATGCCTCTTTAACGCCGGGACGGGCTGTGACATCTGTCTTTTTCGGAGGCGGCACGCCATCGCTGATGGAGCCGGAAACGGTTGCGGCTGTTATTGGCGCTATCCAACGATCATGGCCGAAAACGGCGCAGGATATTGAAATCACGCTGGAGGCTAATCCCGGTTCTGTCGAACGTGATAAATTTGCAGCGTTCAGGGCCGCCGGTATTAACCGCGTGTCACTTGGCGTGCAATCATTGCGGGATGAGGATCTCCAGTTTTTAGGGCGCAAGCATAATGTAAAAGAAGCTCTGGAAGCCCTTGAAACAGCGTCAAAAATATTTGATCGCTATAGCTTTGATCTGATTTATGCAAGGCCGGAGCAGGAGATTGATAGTTGGCGTGCGGAACTTGAGGAGGCTCTGGAATATGCCAACGGTCATTTGTCCCTCTACCAATTGACGATTGAGCAGGGTACGCCCTTTTACGGGCAGCATGCGCGTGGGGAGTTTGCCATACCGGACAATGACAGGGCCGGCGCGTTTTACGAAGTGACACAGGATATTATGGCGCAGGCAGGGCTTCCGGCTTACGAAATTTCCAATCATGCGGCGGAGGAGAGCCAATCACAGCATAATCTGACCTACTGGCGGTATGGCGATTACGCAGGAATCGGTCCCGGCGCGCATGGGCGATTGACGTTGGAGGGTAAAAAATGGGCCACGCGAGGTCATAGAGCACCAGAAATCTGGCTGGAGCGCGTGGCAGAGCAGGGTCATGGCAGTCATCCTTTTGAGGCCGTTTCCGGAGGGCAGCGCTTTACAGAGGCCTTTATGATGGGGATGCGTTTGCGTGAAGGTGTTTCTTTGTCGCGGCTTGCTGAGGAGAGCGGCCAACCGTGGGATGCGCGCCTTGACCGGACTCGGATTCAAGCTCTGGCAGAGGAGGGTTTGTTGGTTCTGGAGGGTGATTGTCTGCGCCCGACAATCGCGGGAATGCAACGCTTGAATGGCATTTTGTCTTATTTGTTATAAAGGCTTTCTTTGACATAAAACAAAAGCTATGTTAGAAACTGCTATGCAAAAAGGTGAGTTAACACATACATTTTCTATCCTCGCGAAAAGGGGAAGTCTGCCTTATTCCGAGGCTGAGATAGAGGCCATGGACTTAAAGCAGTTACGCTATCTCGTGAGCCAAAGTCCCGGCGCTTTTGGTTGTAGCTATATGGAGTTGCGGAATCCGGCCCATGATACGGATCAGTATTATTATGACTGGCAGCCGCACGAAGCGCCGCTTTACGCGGGTTTTTCCTATGCGGCATTAGCTTTTTTCTGTCTTCCCGCTTCGGCGCAGGCATTTTTTGCGCCTCTGGCGGCTTTTATGCTGGCCGGTGTATTGCCGGGGCAGTTGCGGAAGCAGGAGAAGCCGACGCAATGCTATGAGGAGAGGCTGGATTTCGACATTTCAAAAGAGACTTATGACGGGATAAAAAACCATCTGGATTCCAGAGTTGGTAAATACGGCGTTTATAGTCTGTTGTTTAATAATTGTACGCATTATGCGGCCCGCACAGCGCGCAAATTTGGTTTGAAGCCGCCAAGGGGCTTTATTCTGAATACACCCGATATTTTGTCTCGTAAAATCCGGAAGCTGTCGCATGATTCTGATCCTGAAAAGGGAAAGGCCCTGCCATTGCGCAATCGCTTAACCCACCCGGATTACAGCTTTTAGATTACCCTGCATTTAAATTGGATAAATTGGCGTTACGTTCCTGTCATTGCTATTCTCCTCTCCTTTTCCCGTCATCCCGTGTCCCTTTTCTCGTCATCCCGAATGAATATGAGGGATCTGAGCCTTTATCAACGAAGAAAGATCTCTCCACTCCTTTCAGTCTGTCGAGATGACGGGTGGGGGTGTCGGTCGAGATTGACGGGAGGAAGGAAGGAAGGAAGGAAGGAAGGAAGGAAGAGGCTCGCCGGTCTTTACAATATATTCAGTGTATTGCCAAACTGTTCGGCATGGTTCAGGTTTTGGTCCAGTGCAGCCATGGTTTTGGCCATGTCCGGGCTGTCATCTTCCATCCATGTGCGCAGAGTTTTCAGGTAAAGTCCGGTCAGTCCGGCTATTTTCAGGGCGCCGCTGAGTCCGGTTGTGGCAATCCCGGCAGCATCCAGCATCCAGCTCATTGAACGGCCCAGATGGGGCAGGCTGATGATGGCCTGTTTAGGATCGCAGCGGCAGGAGCGCAGGAGCGCTATCGTACCCTCTCGATTTTCGTTCAGAATGTCAAAGCGCTCCATTAAAACATCAAACAAGTTGTCGCGTGGCGGCGTTTCTTGACCCGGCGTTCCTGTCGGCGTTCCGGCATTTTCCAGTACTTTTCGGTCAATCATGCGGCTGTAAGCAGTCAGGACGTCAAAGCGGTCTTCAAAATACTCATGCAGCTCATGAAGGGGCGCTTTTATTTCTTCCGCAATGTTGTGCAGGGTAACGTTTTCCCAGCCTTTTTCCGCAGCCAGTTTCAGAGCCGCCTTTACTGCCTTTTCCTTGATGTTTTTTGTAGCCTTTTTAACCATGGGAGTTAAGATAGAGCATCGGATACGAATTTTAAACAAGGAATGGAAAGAAACATGTCTGAACCGACTCTTGATATGGTAGCGATTGGAAACGCAATGGTGGATGTTCTGGCGCAGACCACGGATGATTTTCTTGCGGCGCAGGAAAAATCACATGGTTTGCAAAAGGGTACAATGTGCCTGATTGATGAACAGCGGGCGGTGGAGCTTTATAGCGAGATGGGTTCAGGCGTAGAGTCCTCTGGTGGTTCTGCCGGGAATACGATGGCCGGTTTTGCTTCTTTCGGGGGCCGGGGCGCTTATATTGGTAAAGTCGCAGAGGACCAGTTGGGTGAGGTTTTTCGTCATGATATGAAGGAACAGGGCGTACGTTGTGAGACGCAGCCCTTGGCTGTCGGTGCACCGACAGGGCGTTGTCTGGTGCTGGTGACGCCTGATGGTCAGCGGACGATGAGTACATTTTTGGGGGCTGCGGTGGAACTGGGGCCTGACGATGTGGACCCTGACCTGATTGCCTCTGCCCGGATCACGTATCTTGAGGGTTATTTGTTTGATCCGCCACAGGCAAAGGAGGCCTTCAGGTTATCCGGTAAAATTGCCCATGATGCCGGTCATAAAATTGCCTTAACGCTGTCTGACCCTTTTTGTGTGGATCGTCACAGGGCTGATTTTGTTGAGTTGGTCGATCACCATGTCGATATTTTGTTCGCCAATGAGGAAGAGATTAAATCCCTGTATGAGTGCGAGAACTTTGAGCAGGCTGGTAAAAAGGTCATGGATAAATGCGAAATCGCTGTCTTAACGCGGAGTGAAAAAGGTTCCGTGATTCTGGCCGGTGGCGATGTAATCGAAATTCCTGCCGAGCCGATCGACCGTGTCGTGGATACAACGGGGGCCGGGGATCAGTATGCCGCCGGGTTCCTGTTCGGTTATACAGCCGGTATGGATTTACGAGCATGTGGCCGTTTGGGGACATTGGCTGCTACGGAAGTCATAAGCCATATGGGACCGCGCCCGGAAATGAATTATTCCGATTTGCTGAGTAAAATCGCGGCGTAATTTTATTGTTTTAAGCCGCTAAACCGCGCTCCATAAACTGCGCCATGCGGCGGGCGAAAGCGGACGGGTCGGGCACGGGTTCACCCTGAATGATGCGGGCCTGATCGAGCAGCAGATGAGCGGCATCGCTGCAATCTGTTTTTTCAGCGGCCATGGCGGCGAGTCTTTGGATCAAAGGATGCGTGCCGTTGATTTCCAGCACACGTTTCGTTTTTGGTTCATATTTCTGGTGAATGCGCAGGACACGTTCCATGCGCAAATCAAGTTCGTCATCGGCAGCAACCAGACAAACCGGTGAGTCGGTCAGGCGTGCGCTGAGACGGACTTCGCCGATTTCCTCTTCCAGTGTTTCCTGTATGAGCGTAATCAGGGCATCCAGTTGCGGGTCTTTCTTTTTTTGTTTTGCTTTGCCGTCTTTGGTGTCGCTGTTTTGCTCGGTATCGTCAAATACAGACAGATCAATGCCGCCTTTTGTGATGGACTTAAAGGGCTTGCCGTCGCAATCCATAACGGTCTGGAGCCAGAAATCATCAATCGTGTCGGTGAAGAACAAGACTTCCAGTCCGCGGGATTTAAAGCCTTCCAGTTGCGGGCTGTTTTTCAGCGTGTCCATGTTTTCGCCGCTGATATAATAGATCGTGTCCTGCTTTTCTTTCATGCGGGCGATATAGTCAGCCAAGGATGTCAGCTCATCGTCTTTATGCGTTGAATGGAAACGGACGACTTTCAACAATCCTTCACGATGTTCGGGCGCGTCATACAGGCCTTCTTTCAAAACGGCGCCAAATTGTCCCCAGAAGGTTACAAAAGCAGGCGGATCGTTTTTAGCGAGTTTATCGAGGTCGCTTAGAATGCGCTTGGCAACGCCGCTGCGGATTTTGTTGATCACGGGGTTATGCTGGAGCATTTCCCGGCTGATATTCAGCGGTAGATCTTCACTGTCTATGACGCCGCGCATAAAGCGCAGCCACGGATAGACCAGTCCTTCGCAATCATCCGCGATAAAGACGCGCTTGACGTACAGGCGCACGGCATGGCGGCGGGTCGGATCGTATAAATCCCATGGGCGCATGGTCGGAACGAAGAGGAGGGCGCTATACTCGATTTTTCCTTCCGCTTTCCAGTGTGATGTCATTTGCGGTTCGTCAAAGCCGTGGGTTATATGGCGGTAAAATTCCTCATATTGCTCTGTTGTTACGTCATTTTTAGAACGCATCCAGAGAGCGGACGCTTTGTTGACGGGCTTTTCTTCGTCTTCTCCATCTTTTTCCGATTTACCAAGAAAGATAGGAAAATCAATGTGATCGGAGTAAGTCTGGATAATTTCCTTTAGTTTGTCATCAATCAGGAATTCGCTGCTGTCATCGTCGATATGCAGGGTAATAACCGTGCCGCGTCCGCTTTCCAGCTTTTTGGTTTCATCTTTTGTGGCTTCGCGCACCGTAAAGCCTGTTTTGCCGTCTGATTCCCAGTGCCATGTTTGTTTGTCACCGGCCTTGCAGCTAATGACCTCGACCTTTGTGGAGACCATAAAGCAGGCATAAAAACCGACGCCGAACTGACCGATTAAACTAAGCTTGTCTTTATCATTTTTGGTGCTTCCCATTTGCTCCATCAGGGCCGCCGTGCCTGACTTGGCAATGGTGCCCAGATTTTCAACCAGTTCATCATGGTTCATGCCAATGCCGTTATCGGCAACTGTCAGCGTACGAAAGCCCGTGTCTTTGGAAACACGGATTCGGAAGTCTGAATCTTTTTTGATGAGGTCTGAATTCCCGAGCGCTTCATAGCGCAGGCGGTCGCAGGCATCCGCGGCATTGGAAATAAGCTCCCGCAGGAAAACGTCCCGGTTGGAATAAAGGGCGTGCGCGACAATGTCCAGAAGACGGGATACATCGGCATTAAAAGTCAGGGTTTCTGTCGTCATGTTTGTTCTCTTGTTGGATTGCTTTTTATGGTTATGGGGCTTTCATAGCTATTTTTCAAGGATAGAGCATCATTTTATGCCAGACATTTTCCGTGCGTGTGTACAAAACGCGCCTGTGAATTCTGTGCTCGCCCTGTACCCAGAACTCAATGTGTTCCGGTTTGACGCAATATCCCGACCAGTGAGGTGGGCGCGGTATGTGGTCCTGCCCGGCATATTGCCCCTCATATTCTGTGATGCGTTCGTGCAGTGTGGTGCTGTCTTTAAGCGGTCTGGATTGTTGTGAGGCCCAGGCGCCAATGCGGCTACCCCGGCCACGGGTGGCATAATAAGCATCGGCCTCTTCATCGCTGACCGATGAAACAGTGCCTTCAACGCGCACCTGTTTGCCTGTCGTTTTCCAGTAAAAGGACAGGGCAGCGTAGGGATTGGCAGCCAGCGTGTTGCCTTTGCGGCTTTCCTTGTTTGTGTAGAAGACAAAGCCGTTTTCATCCACAGCTTTTAACAGCATGATCCGTGCGGTGGGTTTGCCTTCTGCGTCCGTTGTGGCCAGGCACATGGCGTTGGGATCGCTGGGTTCTGATTTCTCAGCCTCTTCAAGCCATGCTTTAAACAAGGCTAGCGGGTCATCCGGAGCCTCTTGTGCTGTTTGCAGACTTTGAAATGTGTCAATTTTTTGCATTTTCTTGTGGCCTTGGCCTTCTTTTTGTCCTATTTCCATCATAGATGTATGTATGATACGCCCCTAAAGTCAACAACGTAGAATGAGGATTGATTATGAGAAAAATAGCTTTGGTAATGGTTGCGAGTGTTTCGCTGGCGCTTGCGGGTTGTGAGCAAACAGGTCTGGACAAGCAGACTGTAGGAACAGGGGCCGGTGCTCTTATTGGCGGCGTTTTGGGCTCTCAGGTCGGTGGCGGTTCCGGTCGTTTATGGACAACAGGGGCCGGTGTCTTGCTCGGTGCGTTGGCTGGTAGTGAAATAGGATCATCGCTTGATCGTGCAGACCGGATGTATATGCAGAAGGCCGGTAGTCAGGCTCACACGGCTCCGATTGGAGAGAGTATTGCCTGGAATAATCCGGAAAGCGGCCATAGCGGTGCTATCACACCGGTGCGTGACGGCACGAGTAGTGTCGGAAATTATTGTCGGGAATATCAGCAGACTATTTATATCGATGGACGGGAAGAAACGGGTGTCGGTACGGCTTGTCAGAATGAGGACGGAACGTGGCAGATTTCAAACTAGAGTCCTGACTCTGGGGTCTGATATCTAGCTTGTGGCACGACGGGCGGACAGAATCGTAGGGTTTTGTTTCATGTGCCCTGCCTGTATAGGAGGCAGTTCTCCACGATCAGGGTCTTTCATCGTGATTTTCAGGGCGTTCTGAACAGATGTAAGGCTTTTGTCATCGCCGCAGAGCGCGATGATGGTGGATAGTGTAGTTTCCTGCCCTTTTCTACGCCGGATAATAATTTTCTGAGCTAGAGATATGAGATCGTCCCAGTTTGTTTTTGTTTGTTCATTTTCAAAGGCATGTCGGGTGACTTCATGTGGCTCTTCGCCTTTCTTTGAGCTGCGGTCAAAGGCTTTGGCCGCAGCTTGCAGTGATGCGGCACACCATCCGGCACTGTGACCCTCGCTTAATAGCAGGTTTTGCTTATTGGCCTGTTTTATGAAGGCGCGGCTGTGACCGCTATTGAGGCTTTCAAACATCAGAGTTTCAAACGTCTGAGTTACGGTTTTTTTATGCTCTTTTTCATTAAAATCATTGCTTGCATAGGGTGTGAAGTTGTTGCGGATGTCCAATATGGAGTCCGGTTTAATATCGGCTGTTTCCGATACAAGGTAGCCTATAGACCGAATGCTGGTGTTTTTGCTTATATTGATGGCAGAACTCAGAATGGCTTCCTTGTTGGAGCCCTTCCACGCCATTTCCTGTGCGTGCTTTGCAAAGGTAAACCACTGTTTTAAAGATGTCTCATCATATATTTTTCCGATGTGCCGTGCGACGGTAAGAGCTTCTTCCACGAATTTTTTCTTGGGTATAGCCTTGTTGGCAAGGCGTTGGAGGGCAAAGGATGTCGAATCCATCGCTATAAGAAAAGGGTAATATTCGGGGTAATGGAATACTGTGCTGGTCAGGACATTATTGGCGCGTTGCTGGCCGGTTGTTTGTATAATGCCAGCTTCGTCCTGTAGAGCGGAGATTACACAGCCAAAGACATCGGCACATAAATTACTGGCAATTAATTCCATGGCATTGTGGTGCTGTGTGATAATCTCGGTTTGCAGCAGAGAAGGGTTTTCAGGATCGGTATGTTGTTCAAATAAGTTTATAGCGTGCCAGGCATGATGATAGGCGTTGAGCCGGACCTCCTGCAGGGAAGTAAATTGATCCAGATTTATAGAGCAAAGGGCGGTGACTGTGTGTTTGCTGGTCAGGCCCAGAAACAGGTTCTGGCGCGCTATGACAGCGCCAATCAGCCCTGATTCGTGTTTTTTCTTGGCCTGACTTAGAAGCGCCAGAAGAGTCGATGCGGCAGGGTGTTGTATCATGTCCTGCCCGGCAACTTTAAAAGCCTCACTTTGCTGGCCGTCATGGTGAACGATATAGCGAATAAAAAGCCGTTTATGACTGTCCCGTACTTGCCGGGATATGGTATTGCAGGCATGTGCGACGCTATCCATTTGTAATGACATGCTAAAAGCCTTTGAATGGTTGCTTTGCGAGGTCGTTATTCTCTACCGGATAGCCTATCAGGGTAGAGTTAAAATTTTCTCAATATTACCCTATTCCTTATATAAGATACTGGACGAAAGGTTTCAAATGTGTAGGATACGTAGGAATTCAGTTTTTTACTTAACATAAACGAACATCTTTGGAATGGCGGAGCATGACACAATCTGAAAAATTTATGGCAGGGAAACGCGGCTTAATTATGGGCGTAGCGAATGATCGTTCAATTGCCTGGGGAATAGCTAAAGCTGTGGCTTCACAAGGGGCGGAGCTTGCTTTTACGTATCAGGGCGAAGCTCTTGAAAAGCGCGTTCGACCGTTGGCAGATAGTCTGGATTCAAAGCTGGTGATGCCTTGCGATGTTACGGATGAGTCGAGTGTGGATGCTGTTTTTGATACTTTGGAAAAGGAATGGGGACAGATTGATTTTGTCGTTCATGCTATTGCCTTTTCGGACAAGAATGAACTGAACGGGCTTTATCTTGATACGACGCGGGAAAATTTCCAGCGTACGATGGATATATCCGTGTATTCCTTTACGGCTGTTGCGCAACGGGCGACGAAATTGATGTCGGATGGCGGCAGCCTTTTGACCCTGAGCTATTATGGTGCGGAGCGTGTTATGCCGCATTACAATGTGATGGGCGTGGCGAAAGCGGCGCTGGAGGCTTCCGTACGTTATCTGGCGGCTGACCTTGGGTCGGATGGTATTCGTGTGAATGCGATTTCTGCGGGCCCGATTAAAACACTTGCCGCCAGCGGTGTGGGTGATTTTCGCTATATCCTGAAATGGAATGAGTTGAATGCGCCGTTGAAACGGAATGTCACGATTGATGAAGTCGGTAATTCGGCCTTGTTCCTGCTGAGCGATTTGGGGAGCGGTGTAACGGGTGAGATTATGCATGTGGATTCCGGGTTTCATACGGTTGGTATGGTGTCTGTTGATTCTGCTGCGGAAACGGCCACTTTGCTGCAAAGTATTGCCCACAGGGCGAAAGACCAGGCGGCGTAGCGCGTATGAGCGGGAACCGTTTCGGAACACTGTTTCAATATCAGAGCTGGGGAGAAAGTCACGGCCCGGCTATCGGCTGTGTCGTGGATGGTGTGCCGCCGCGTATTCCCCTGAGTGAAGAGGATATTCAAAAATATCTTGATCGCCGCCGTCCGGGGCAGTCGCGTCATGTAACCCAACGTAAAGAAGCCGATCAGGTGCAAATCCTCTCCGGTGTGTTTGAGGGCCTGACAACGGGAACGCCCATCAGCCTGCTCATTCATAATACAGACGCGAAATCCAAAGATTACGATGACATAAAAGACAAATTCCGGCCCGGTCATGCGGACTTTACTTATCAGGCCAAATACGGCCTCCGCGATTATCGGGGCGGCGGGCGCTCTTCGGCACGGGAAACGGCTATGCGTGTTGCTGCCGGGGCTGTGGCGCGGAAAGTTCTGGAAGCGCAGATTGGCGAGTCCGTGTCCATTCGTGGTGCTGTCGTTCAAATCGGTCCGCATAAGGCCAACACCGATAACTGGGATTGGAGCGCGCGGGATGATAATCCGTTCTGGAGCCCTGATGCTGCTATTGTCGGTCCATGGGAAAGTTTTCTTGATGAAAAGCGTAAAGCGGGTTCGAGTGCCGGCGCTGTGGTCGAAGTCCATGCCGGTGGCTTTCCTGCCGGATTGGGCGCTCCTGTTTATGACAGGCTGGATGCTGATCTGGCAAAGGCACTGATGTCTATTAATGCGGCCAAAGCTGTAGAAATCGGCAATGGCTTTGACTCTGTGGCGCTGGGCGGTGAAGAAAACGGCGATGAAATACGCCGGGGAGACGATGGGCAACCCGTCTTTCAATCGAATAATGCAGGCGGTATTCTGGGCGGGATTTCGACGGGACAGGATATTGTTTCCCGTGTGGCGTTTAAGCCGACCAGTTCCATTTTGACACCGATGCAAACTATTGACGTCGATGGCAACGAAACCGAGATCGTGACAAAGGGCCGTCATGATCCTTGTGTCGGTATTCGGGGTGTTCCGGTGGCCGAAGCTATGGTAGCCTGCGTTCTGGCCGATCACTGGCTCAGACACAAAGCGCAATGCCTTTAGACGGGGCCTTTAGATAGGAACATCTCATATGTCCGAAACTGAAACACCGGAAAAACCGCCAAAGTCTCCCAAGCCGAAAAAGAAGAAGAAAAAACGCTCTCTTCTGGGTGTTTTGGGAACGGCGCTGAAGCGCACTTGTACGTTGATTGGTGCGCTTGTTCTGTTTTCGGCCTTTATGGGAGCGATGGCGACGACGGCTATTATGGAGTCCTCTGCGCCGACATTGCCCGATCAGTTTGTCTTGTCTCTCCCTTTGAAGGGAGTCACGGAATATGAAGGCAATACCGGCTATTATCCTTTGGCGGAGAAATATCCGACTGTGCGTGAAATTGTTGATGCGCTGGATTATGCCCGCACAGATAACCGGGTGAAAGGCTTTGTCACGGTGATGAAGAGCGGTGGCGTGAATCTGGCGCAAATTCAGGAGATACGGGCGGCCGTTCACCGTTTTCGTGAAAGCGGGAAGTTTGCCTATATCTATGCGGTGTCCTATGGCGATATGGGGCGCGGGTTGGGGACGTATTATCTGGCCTCGGCATTTGATGAAATCTGGATGCAGCCTGTCGGCATGTTGTCTGTGGCCGGTATTAAGGCGGAAGTTCCTTTTGTGCGGGATGTTCTGAACAAGATCGGCGTAGAGCCGCAGTTCTTTGCCCGGAAGGAATACAAGAACGTGTTTGAGAGCTTTTCGAAGACCGGCATGTCGGATGAAAGCCGGGAAATGACATCCTCCATGATTGGCGATATGGCGCTTCATATCATGGACGGGATTTCCAAAGACCGTGCTATGAGCTTGCCGGTTTTGCAAACTCATGTTGATAAGGGGATTTTCGTTGACCGGGAGGCTCTGGAGGCCAAGCTGGTTGATCGTCTGGATTATCTGGATGTTATGGAGTCCCATGTGAAGAAGATTGTAACGGGTGATCCTGAAAATCCCGATTTCAAATTCGTGAAGATGAAGCGCTATGTCCGGGCTATGGAGGCCGGGAAATCTGAGGGTGTTGCCGAGAAGCCGCTTGTGGCGCTGGTTTATATCGCCGGGACAATTGTGATGTCGGATAGCGGTAGCGGTTATGGCGGAAATCATGCTGTTGCGGACGATATTGCCTCTGACATTCTGGGCGCTGCCAATGATGAGGATATTCGCGCGATCGTTTTGCGTATTGATAGTCCCGGCGGTTCGCCGACAGCTTCGGAAGCCATTCGGCGGGCGATTGTCCGCGCCAAGGAAAAGGGCAAGACGATTATTGTGTCCATGGGCGGTGCGGCGGCTTCGGGCGGTTACTGGATTGCTGCCGATGCCGATTATATCTTTGCTTTGCCGGGAACGTTGACCGGGTCTATCGGTGTTGCCGGCGGAAAGTTTGTGATGCAGGAGCTTTGGAACAAGCTGGGTGTGAATTGGGAGTCCGTACAGGTTGGCAAAAATGCCGGTGTTTGGTCCCTGAACGAACCCTTTTCGGAAGCCGGTACGGAGCGCGTGAATGCCATGATGGATTCGATCTATGCGGCCTTTATTCACCGTGTGGCCGAGGGCCGTCATATGACTCCGGTACAGGTTGATGAAGTCGCCAGAGGCCGTGTCTGGACCGGGCGGCAGGCTGTTGGAAAAGGGTTGGTCGATGGATTGGGCGGGCTGGATATGGCGTTGGATTACGTTGCCGGTCTGGTCGGTGCTGTAAACCGGGACGGGCTGAATGTTGTGATATTGCCCAAGCCGCAAACGCCGTTCGAGAAAATCGTGGAATTGGTGGAAACCCAAGTGAGCATGGGCGCGGCATTGAATATACAGGCGGCCCTGTTTCGTGTCATGGAGCCTTTCGCTGATGCCGCGAACATACTAAGTCAGAAAGAAAATGTTCTGACACTGGAAACGCTTGATATTCACTAACGCGGTTTTTCCAGCAACTCCCGTAAACGCAATTCCAGATCCGGCCAGGCCATGGTGACGTGGTCGGTGCTTATATTATGTTCCAGTATGGCGAGAGAAGCATGCAAGCCGTAGGCAATGGGCTGGATCGTGCAGGGCAGGTGTATTTCCGAGGCCAGAGCAGCCTTAACGTCTTTTTTTCTGTCGCCGATATACCAGATAACATCTTGATCGCCGGGCTGTTTCTTCATGCCTTTTAACACTTCAAGAAGCGGGTCGGGATAGGGCTTGGAGCGTTGAATGTCTTCCCGGAAGGTTGTGGCTTCGAAATAATGCTCCAACTCGAATTTTTTCAATATGTCGTGGCCGTAGCCTTTCCCCAGACCGTTGCTGACCAGTCCCATCCGTATATTCTGTTCCTGTAACAGATCGAGAATGGCGTAAATGCCGGGGCAGGGTTCCACGATTTCTTCAACCGGTTTCCGGCGGATTTTATGCATCGCCCGGTGAACCAGAAGTTTTTTACGTTTGCCGTGTCGGAATTCCACCATCGGCGCGTATGCGATTTTGCGCCTGAAGATGCGGGAAAAGAGTTTCGTGCATTTATGGGCAAAATCATCCAGCCGTTCCAGCACGTGCAGAAGCCACGGGTTAATGTGGCGTACAACGGTGCCGTCCATATCAAACAGGACAATCGTGGGTTTTTGCAGGCTCATAAGCTTAATCTATGCCTTTCTGTTGCAAAAAGTCGAGGAGTGTTTCGCCGGGCCAGTGGATTTCAGCCACGGCTTTTGGCGTTTGATGCGTTCGGCCTGTTCTTTGCGCCGTTTTGGCGGCCATCCTCTTGTTATTATTGTCATTTTTACAGTCCTTCAGTTTGTTCGTAGTTTTTTTCTTCCTGATAGTCCTTCCGGGATTTTAAAACGGCCAGTGTTTCAATCGCTATCCGGCATTGTCTTTGTGTCTGTAGTGCCAGCAGAATACGCGTATCATTGACGTAGTCAGGTACGGGGTTGCCGCTGCAACCATTGGCCGTCAAGGCTTTATTGAGGAGACGGGCGAAAAGGGAATCCAGCACTTGCACCTGCGTAAAAAGCAAATGCGCTCCATCACCATCGGCGGTAAAGGCGTTATGCAGTTCGGACAGCATTTGATCGGCTGTCAGCGTTTTATCAGAAGAGCGCTGGCAGGCAATAATGCTCTGTATGGCCTGTTGTTGGGCGAAAGGAATGTAGGACGGGGTATCAAGAGAAAGATCCGGCGGGACGTTTCCCTTGTCTTCTGCTAGCTCCGGTGTAGAGAGAGGCAGGTTCATGTCATCATTGTTCATTTTGATAGTATAGGAAAATATTCCTGTAATGTCAAGTTTTTAATGTCGAGTTTTTATCGTCAGTCTCATTAAAAATAAGACAAAATTGTCACCCCCGCGACGCGCGTAGCTCGTTTAAACGGCGGGGGTCTGTTTATGAGCGCAGCATAGCTGCGCACTCTTTGTTTTGCCGGGTTTTGCCGGATGCCCGCACAAGGCGGGCATGACAATGTCTTATTCTTAATGAGCATTACAATAAATCATGCTATGCAGCAAAATATGTTGACATTTATGAAAAAACGTGACATTGTCCGCCTCAGTTTGAGATGGTGCTCTTACAAACAGAGCTTTTAATAAAGTATCTTTTAATAGATGCGTGAGCCTTAAAATTCACCTTTCCTGAAAAGTTCAGTTTTAATCTGTCGAACTATATGAAAGAGACATGACCTGCATGGTGCAGGTTCGTGCCTTCTATGACTGATGTTTTTCTTGAAAGGAAACACAATATAATGAAAAATTTTGAAGGCTTTGGCCTCAACCCTGCGCTGGCGGAATCACTGGTGCGTATGAAATACACTGTACCGACTCCCATTCAGGCACAGGCGATACCCTTGGCTCTTCAGGGCCGGGATATTATGGGCTCGGCCCAGACCGGAACCGGTAAGACGGCGGCTTTTGCCATTCCGTTGATCGAGTCACTTTTGAAGAATCCCCGGGGGTCGGCACTTGTCCTGACGCCGACACGGGAACTTGGTAAGCAGATTATGGACATCATGCACCAGTTGCTGGGTTACAAAAGCAAGATTAACACGGCTTTTTTGATTGGCGGCGAGTCTATGGGCAAGCAGTTTGCACAGTTGAAGCAGCAGCCACGCCTTATCGTGGGCACACCGGGCCGGATTAACGACCATCTGGAACGCGGCAGTTTGAAATTACATGATACCGGTTTTCTGGTTCTTGATGAAACAGACCGGATGCTGGATATGGGCTTTAGTGTTCAGATTGACCGGATTATTAAATATCTCCCGGCAAAACGGCAGACTTTGATGTTCTCCGCGACCTTACCGAAAAACATTGTGAAACTGTCTGACGGTTACCTGAATAATCCGGAACGCATCTCTGTGGGCTCGACCATTAATCCTTCTGAGAACATCAAGCAGGAAATTATCCGCGTGACTGATGAAGGGAAGTATGCCGAGCTTGTGCGCGAGCTTGATCTTCGTAAGGGGTCCATTGTTATTTTTGTGAAGACAAAATACGGGACGGAACGATTGGCTAAAAAACTGAACAATGAAGATTTTAGTGCCGATGCCATCCATGGCGATCTGAAGCAAAGCCGCCGTGATCGTGTTATCAGAGAGTTTCGCAAGAAAGCATACAGGATACTGGTTGCCACCGATGTTGCTTGCCGGGGTCTTGATATTCCGCATATCGAACATGTGATTAATTATGATTTGCCGCAAGTGCCGGAAGATTACATTCACCGTATTGGCAGGACAGCGCGTGCCGGAGCGGAAGGATCGGCTTTGTGCCTGATCTCACCGCAGGATGGCCGTAAATGGCATGCTATTGAAGAGCTGATGAATCCCGGTCAAAAGAGAAAAGGCGCGCCTCCTCCTCATAGAGGCAAAAGAAGACGTCCCGGAAAGCCTTCTGGCAAGGTGGGCGGCAATGCTGCGAATAATACGAGTAAATATGCGCCTAAAAAAGGCCCTGGCAGCGGTCACAAAAACGGCCCTAACAACGGCCCTAAAAATGGCAAGAGCAAGTTTTACGGCAACAAGAAAAAGAGCCGTATTGCTGCGTAATCAAGGCTTCTATGTCGGACCCGGTTTTTTTATCTGAAGAGGCTTGGGTTTTGTTGGATCAATGTTAAGGGCGTCAAAGGCTTTTTGGCGCTCTTCATCCGTCTTGAAAGTAAGGACTAGGCTGTCCGGATAACGGTCTGTTTCTGTTTTCTGGCCATAAATGGTGATTGTACGGTCACCGTTCTTTTCATCGTCGTGAAAATAAACATAGCCAATAGCTTTGCGCCGGATATAATTTGCTCTGTTGAGACTGCGGGGACAGAGACTGCGGGGACACGAGACTGCGGGGACACAATAACCATTGTGTCCCCAAACTTGCATGTCCTCAAAGGTGCTAAAAACGTCTGGTCAGGGTTCTCATGTCGGTTCCGGTTTATCGGGTGCCGGAAGGCGTTTTGTTACCGTGCCGTTAGCGGCATCTATGAAGAGGTTCCGTACTGTGTGGCCTTGTGCGTTTTTGAGGTTGATCGTAACCGGTTCACTGTTGCCGCTGCTTTTATTAAAGGCTTTTGCCAGTCCCAGAATACGGTCTGCCCCTATGGGGTGGGAGGACAAAGCATTTTGCCGCCATGTTGGTTTTTTGTCGTATTCCGGGGTGGTTTTTCTGTAAGCGGTCACCGCGGGTTCAAGTGCGCCAGTCATTTGAATGGCTTCATGGTCTGCCCGGTATTCCTGCGTCCGGCTCACCAGTTTTTGTAATGCTGTTTGTGCGTAGTAATAAGCGGTGTGTCCCGCGACGACGGCCATTTGCTTTGAGAAGAGCGCGAGGGATATCCATGGTGCCTGTACGGTCATGGACACAACGGAAACCGTGGCTAAAAAGGCATTGAAGCGGGGAATGACGCTAAGATAACCGGAGCTGATGTCATGGTTTTTTATGTGAGAAAGCTCATGCGCCAGCACAAAGCGCAGTTCTTTGTCATCAAGGTTATCCACGAGTTCCTGCCCGATATAGACTTGTTCCGTGAGCACGGCTGCATTGTTAGTGACGCCGCCTTTATAGACATAGGCTTTGATTTTTCTTTTCAGCCCGGCTTTCAGGGCCAGATCATCGGTCATTTTTTGTATGGAGTCGGGTGCTTTGGTCGCTTTGCGCATGATAAGGCCGCGCATAACGGCACGGGATAAAAGCATCGGGACTTCTTTTATATAGGGAATACGCATGCTCAGGGCGATGCCGGATACGATACCAAGATGTTTTAATATGCCGTTCATGCCCGCAGTTGGCAGGTTCAAAAAAATATGCGGGATATAGGATGCAAGCAGAATGGCGCCGATTTTCAAGCTATCGCTGTGTGCCTGAAGCTCTTTTTTCCATTTTTTTGACATAAACATAGGTTGTTTTCTAAAGTTTTGCTTTTCGGATGTCAAATTTTTTTATCCTTTGTGTTATGCTTTTCTTTAACCTTTTTGCTTTAAACCTATTTAATAGCGGGTGGTTTCAGAGTAATTTCACAGGGTATGTAATCAATTATGAAGGAAGACGACAAGAGAATGACGAATAACGATTCTATAAAGCCCGGAGGTGATGCCGATTCTTTTCTTTTGGATGAAGACGGGGCGGTTGCTGTGGAGGAACGTCCTTCTATGGCGGCTGGTGTGTTTGAGCAGGAGGAAAAGCAGACAGGAGCTCATTCCAGAGAGTTGGTCAGAACAGGCAAGACATTTTTGCAGGAAAGTGAAGAAGGCTCTGCCGGTGCTGCTGTTCCCAAAAGCGGACGGATCGGGGATCGTTTAGTTTCGATAGGGATTATTACGGAAGACCAGCTTAATGTCGCTTTGCAGGAAAAAAAGGTCACGGGCAAGCTTCTGGGTGAGGTTCTGGTTGATCTGGGCTTTATCGATTCCGATACGTTGTCGACCTTTTTGGCGGAAAGCTCTGGTTTTGAGGTTTTTGATCCCAAGCACACCATTCTGGACGGCGCGGCGCTGGAACTCATTGAAAAAGCTCTGGCTGTGAAACACCATATTTTGCCGGTTTCCCTTTCTGATACGGAAGTCGTTATCGCTATGTCTGATCCTTACGATGTTATGGCTATGGATACGATGCGGCGTTATGTGCCTAAAAATGTGACGATCAGGCCGCTTGTGACAACGCCGGTTGTTCTTTCCGAAGCGATTGATGCGGCTTATGGTTATGCCAGTTCTATTAACGCTATCCTGAAGGAGTTGGAAGAGGGCGCAGAAGCGGAGGCGGATTTAAGTGCGTTGACCGAGGAAGAGGCTTATGCGCATCCGATTGTGCGTCTCGTTAACGCGCTGGTGTTTAATGCTGTTAAAACCGGTGTGTCGGATCTCCATTTTGAACCCGAAGAAAATTTTGTGCGGCTTCGCTATCGTAAAGATGGCGTTCTTTTTACGGTGCAAACGCTCCATAAACAGCATTGGAGCGCTATATCCCAGCGTTTGAAGATCATGTCCGGTATGAATATTGCGGATAAGCTGTCGCCGCAGGACGGACGCTTTCATATGAATGTCGGCGGTAATGTTGCCGATTTTCGTGTCTCTTCTTTGCCAACAGTTCATGGAGAGAACATTGTTCTACGGGTTCTGGATCAAAGTCAGAGCATTATGCCTTTGTCGGGGTTAGGTTTTAGCGAATCTAATCTGAAGAAAATAAAGCGGGCGCAATCCCGTCCGGAGGGTGTGATTATTGTTACGGGCCCGACAGGAAGCGGAAAGACGACATCTTTGTATTCCATGCTGAATGAAATTAACGATGTTGAGGTGAATATTCAGACTCTGGAGGATCCTGTTGAATATTCTCTCCCCATGATTCGCCAGACACATGTGCGTGAAGGGGTTTTGGAGTTTGCCGATGGTATTAAGGCCATGTTGCGGCAGGACCCGGATATTATTTTTATTGGTGAAATACGGGATCACACAACAGCAGATATGGCCCTGAAAGCCGCTATGACGGGTCACCAGGTTTACACAACTTTGCATACGAACGATTCTTTTGGCGCTATTCCCCGTTTGATGGATTTGGGACTTAAGCCCGGTATGGTGGCGGGCGCTATTATTGCCGTGTTTGCGCAGCGTCTTGTCAGACGTCTGTGTAGTGAATGCCGTATCGAGCATAAGCCGGATGATAACGAATGTCATATTCTGGGTGTGGACCCCGCAGATCCGCCAATGATATATGAGGCCAAGCAAGGCGGCTGTCAGGTTTGCGAAGGCCAGGGTTACAAGGGAAGAACAGCCGTTGTTGAGATTTTAACATTTGATGAAGCTTTGGATGATGTTATGGCCGCCAGCGGTACCAAGGCCGAAATGAAAACGGTTGCCGTAGAAAAGGGCTTCAAAAGTATGAAGGATGATGGCATTCTGAAGATACTTGAAGGTACGACAACTTTTGAGTCTCTTTCCAAGGTTGTTGATATCAACGGCTAATGATCAGGATTTATCTAGAGGTTATTCATGGAACGCTATAAATACCGGGCGATCAATAATAGAGGCCGCCCTGTTCGTGGTGTGATTTCGGCGGCAAATGAAGTTGATCTTCATAACCAGTTGGAAAGTGCCGGGATGGACCTGGTGCAATGTGGTATCCTGAATAAGAAAAAAGGGCTGTTATCCAAACTGAATTTGGCGGGACGAATCAAGATTCGGGATTTGATTCAGCTTTTCCTGCATTTGGAGCAGATGCAGGGTGCGGGTGTGTCTTTGCTGGATGCGCTTAGCGATATACGCGATACGACGGATCATGACCTTCTTCGCGATATTATGTCGGATATACACAAGGATGTTTCGGAGGGGAGCTCCCTTTCGGAAGCGATGGCTATACACCCCAAGGTCTTTACCAATCTTTACATTTCTCTTGTCGGTTCGGGTGAAGAGACAGGGGATATGACGTCTGCGTACAGGCAGCTGATTAAATATTTGAAGTGGGTCGAGCAAATGCAGACGAAAGTCCGTAAAGCGACTCGCTATCCTATTATTGTTACCGTTGTTGTTGTGGCGACGATTACGATTATGATGACCCTTGTTGTGCCTCAGATTGTAGGGTTTATCCGCAATCTGGATCAGGAACTTCCTGTTTACACAACGGCTTTGATGGCTACATCTGATTTCTTTGTCGATTTTTGGTGGGCTATTCTTGCTACGCCTATTATTCTTTTTGTCCTGATTAAGGTGGCGCGCCGGATGTCCGGTGAGGTCGCTTATCGTCTTGATTTATGGTGGTTGAGCTTTCCTATTGCCGGCCCTTTGATCAGGAAGATCAATATTGCCCGCTTTGCGCAGACGTTTGGTGCTTTGTTTGCCAGCGGTATTGATGTTCTGTACAGCCTGGAAGCTGCGCGCAATACGGTGTCCAATCTGGCTATGGTGGAGGCTCTGGAGGGTGTGCAGGAGCAGGTTCATGCCGGTAGTCCTCTATCGGATGCTTTTAATGCATCAGGTGAATTCCCCAGTCTGGTTGTGCGGATGTTGAAAGTAGGGGAGGAGTCCGGGAATCTGACGGCTGTCCTTGATCAGGTCGCTGAATTTTATACAAATGATGTTGATGAGGCCATTCAGGGATTGATTACAATGATAGAACCTTCCCTTACGGGGCTTCTTGGTGGTATGATATTATGGATCGCTGTGGCGGTCTTCGGTCCTATATATTCAAGTTTCGAAAATATTGATTTCTAGTTTCTAGTTTCTGATTTTTGGTTTTTTCCATGACGATTTCTTTTTTAACGCCTTCGCGCAGTGTTCTCCTTATCGGTGATGAGGCGTTGTATATTTATAACGTAACGTTCAATGCTGCGAAACTGGTAAATGCAGTGCCTTGGCAGGCCGATGATTTCACTGATTCGGTTGTGAACGCCATTCGGAAGGATTGCGGGGGTAAACCTATCCTGATCCTGAATGACATGACGGACCAGCCTTTCAAGGGTGGTCAGCGTATGCCCAATGTAGGCGTCATGGACAAGGCCAATGTAATCCAGCGCAAGCTTCAGGTCGCTTTTCCGAATTACCCTATTCGTGGCGCGTTGCCGGTCAAGCAGTTTGTCCCCAGCCGTTCAGGGAAAGGGGGGCGTATAGCACCGACGGGGCTGTATTTATTTGCTGCTGTGCCTATGTCCGAGGCAATCCAGAAAACGATAGATGCTGCTAAGAAATCCATGACGTCTATCTCCGGTTTTTATCTTCTGCCTATTGAATCGTCTGATATGGTGCGGGCGCTTTCGGAGCGGTTGGCCGGGAAAAGCCGGCCTGTTTCGCGCTGGGTCGTGTTTATAGGGCAGCACCAGAATGGTGCGTTACGGCAGGTGATCACGAGAGACGGCCAATTGGCTATGACGCGGATGACGCCGGTTACCGATACGGACACCGAGTCTGATTCATGGGCTGCGGAAGTCTCTCAGGAATTTAAGGCAACAATCAGCTATTTGTCCCGCTTTGGGTATGAGCCGGAAGATGGAACGGATGTTATTGTCGTGTCTAGCCCGGCGGCAGGCGACGCTCTGGAGAAATTAATCGAGATTCCTTGTCACTATACGTCTTTTACAGTGACGGAAGCGGCTAGAATTCTGGGTATGAAGATCGGTATGCAGGATAATCCGCATCATGCGGATGCTTTGCATGTTGCATGGACGGGGAGAAAAAGCCGATTCACCTTGCCTATGAAGGCCGCGGATATAGACAATGTTGTAAGGCCAAGGAAAATTGCCGCTTTTGTTATGGCTCTTTTTATTCTGAGCGGTGCTTTTTTTTCCTGGCAAGTGGCCGGGCAGTTTCAGACCTTGCTGGAGACGAAAGATGATCTGACATTGCAGGGGCACGCTCTTGTTCAGGCTAAGACGGATTACGCTCAGGAGCTTGCCCGTATGGAAGCTCTGGGCTTTGATGTTAATCTTATTCAGGGCGCTCTGGGTGCTTATGAAGAGTTTGAGTCCGAACGTGTGAAGACATTGCCGCTGATTGTCAAAATTGCAGAAGCGCTGGGCAATGAGTTGCGCCTTGATGCATTGTCGATCAAATATATTGATAACAAGGGTGCTGCCGCTGCCGGCGTTTTTAATCCTGTGGGGAACATCAAAAAACAGGGGGTGGAAGCGGCTTTGAAGCTTAGTTTTCCACCGTCTCTGGATCAGGAGTTCGGTATACGGGAGGTGAATAACCTGAAGCGCCGTCTTGTAACACTTCTTCCTGGTTACACGGTTTCTATTGAACAAAATGTTGCCGGACGTGATTACAGTAATCGTATTTCCGGTGCGGCCGGTCGGGCGGCTGAGGATATTGCAGCGGAAGAGTATGTGGCTGAACTTTTAATCAGGGGAGATGTCCAATGATGAAAGTTCTCGGTGCCAAGCGTATGATGGGTATTCTTGTTTTGTTGCTTTTTAATGCTGTTATGGCCGCATCTGTTTATGCTTATTTGATTCCTGAAAATGGGTCCCTGTCGAAAGATTTGCGGAATATGCGTTCCACGATTGCAGTAAAACGTTCGGAAACAGAGCAGTTGCGTGGTGATTATCAGAAAATACAAGACCAAAAGACATTTTTTGAAGGGCTGGACAAGGTCGGGTTCTTTAACAAGCAGAGCCGTTCTCTTGCGCGCGAAAGAATTGAGGCCGTGCAGAAATTTTCCAAGGTTCTGTCTGCGCGCTACGATATAACGCCTGCTGTTGTTGAGCAAAACACACATGCTGTGAAAGCGGGTCATGTCATTTTGAATACGTCTGTGAATGTTGATATTGATGCTCTGGACGATATTGATTTTTATAGTTTTGTGTTTTGGATTGAGAATGCTTTCCCCGGTCATACGTCTGTAACAAATGTTAAGCTGGAGCGTGTCATAGATGTTAATGCCGCTACTTTGCGGCAGATTGGTAACGGGGTTGCGACGGTGTTAATGAAAGGGAAATTGGGTTTTTCCTGGCGAACAATGGTGCCACAGGAAGAGGTTGTCTCTTCTGTGGGGAGATAGGAATCGGAAATATGTTGCTGGGCAAGGCGTGGAAAGAGATCAGGATTATTGTTACGGGGGGGCTGCTGGTTTTCGGTGCTCTGGCTTCTTATCATCCTTCTTTTGCGCAGAGTGAAGAGGTATCTCAGGGGACTCCGGTTTCCAGTGAAGAGTCAGAGGATGAAGGCCTTCTTGAAAAAGATGCGCAGTTTTACGTAGGGCTTGGAGAGGCCCTGCAAAGGAAAGCGGTTTTAAAGAGCCCTGATATAGCGGATCCGAGTAAGCTTGAGACGCTGTTCTTTACCTTGTGGCAGCATGAGTTGTTGAAGGAGGCCATTAGGGGGTTTCGTTCGCGGCCGCCTTTGGCGCATGAACTGGATGATCCGGCGGATGCGGCCGATCGTCCTGCCGGACTGAGAGAGCTTACTTTAGGCGGTATTGTGTATGCCACGTCGGAGGAATGGACGGTCTGGTTAAACGGGCAGCGTGTGACGCCGGACTCTATTCCGGAGCAGGTGATTGATATTCAGGTGGGGGAGAATTATCTGGAATTGAAGTGGTTTGATTCTTATACCAATTTGGTTTACCCCATCAGAATCCGCCCGCATCAGCGTTTTAATCTGGATACACGTATTTTCTTGCCGGGAACGTTGTAGTGCAATGGCTAATGTAGAACCGGCCCTTTCCCTGAAGAAGATTTCTGTTTCTTATGGTCGCCATACGGTTATTTCCGATTTGTCTCTTGATGTGGAGAAGGGAAAAACATTTGGATTGATGGGGCTGAATGGTTCGGGAAAGACAACACTTCTCAAAGCTATTTTAGGTTTACGAAGTCATGATGAGGGCGAGATAAGCCTTGGCGGTCTTTCTGTTTCTCATCCCCAAAGCAAAAGGCATATTGCTTATTTACCGGAACGGTTTGACCCGCCCTGGTTTTTGAAGGGGCTTGAGTTTGTTCGTTTTTCCATGAGGCTGTACGATGCTCCTTTTCAGAAGGATGATGTTTTTGCGGTATCAGAAAAATTGGCGCTTGATCCTTCTGTTCTGTCTGCGCGCGTTCAGACATATTCGAAGGGGATGCGGCAGAAATTGGGCTTTTTGGCCACTTTGATGACGGCGTGCCCCTTTCTGATTCTTGATGAACCGATGAGCGGCCTTGATCCTATGGCCCGTGTCTTTGTAAAAAACTCTCTGCATCAGGCGAAAGAAGAAGGACGAACGGTGTTTATGTGTTCTCATATTTTGTCCGACATGAACGAAGTTTGTGATGATGTTGGCGTGTTGCATGAAGGAAATCTCGTTTTTACAGGCACGCCCGGTGCCCTGAAGAAAAAGGGGAAAGACGATAATATCGAGAAGGCTTTTTTGAATGTGATTGCTGCGGCTGCGGCTGTCTGATGTTATGTCTTATTTGCTAAAGAGAGTATTTCACATACTCTGTATTTTCTGTTAGATTCTTTATATGGGGATATCTTTCTTTCCTCCTTTCTTTCTTTTCACAGTTCATAACCACACGGCATTAAAAACAAGGATTTTCTAGTGATGATCTCAGATGATAAAGATCTGGACGGTCCGGAAGATGACAGTCCCGAAGCTGCGGACGAGTTTTCCGTTGATCTTGATGATGAAACCCTTCCGGATATGGAGTCGGATGATTTGATTTTGGAACCGGATGATTCTGATCTGGTGGATATCGAACATGATGAACTGGATGGTTTACCGTTGTCTGACGACGGAACTGACGCCCCGAACCCTGATGAGGAGCTCTCTGAAGCAGACGATTCATTTGATGACGGTGACGGTGACGACTTTGATTTTGACCTGGATGAAGATGATGGTGAAAGTGGGGGTGCTAAAGCCAAGTTGAAAAAGATGGCCTTACCCGCAGCGGTTCTTGTCGCTGCTATGGGGATAGGTGGGTTTATCGTGATGAATCCGCAAATGCTTGGCGGTACGAAAACGGTACCGTCTCCTCTTGATATGGTGATAGAGCAGCAGCAACAACAAGCGGAGTCTTCTTCGCCTCCTTATTCTGATTTGCCGGCTTATGGGGCGTCTTCTGATGATGTGCCCCGGTTGCCGCCAGAGTCCGAGTCGTCTGTTGCTATGTTGAATAAGCCTTTTTCTGCGGATGTTATAGCGGATGGTGTCACGCCTGATTCATGGCAGGATCCGGTGGGGCAGGATCCGGTGGAAATTGAAATGCCGGAAACTGACTCTGAGGCGGCATTGGAGTCGGACGGCTTTGATTCTGATATTGTCTCTGATTTTGAGGCGGCCTTTGCCGAGATTGGTGATAGTTCTTTGCCTCAGCCTGCAGCGCATGAAACAGTGGCGGACGCGGTTCCTTCGTTGACAGATCAAGAAGAATTTCCCGCTTTTCCTGAAGATGCCGAGGTGATTGAGATAGCGGAAATTACCGGCGCTGTGGAAGAGGCTGCGCCGTTGGAAATGCCGGATTTTCCGGGTGCTTTGGAAGCTTCGGAATCTGTTGATTCTGTTGATTCTAATGAGTCTCTTGTGGAAATAGTTCCGGATGATGTTGTTGTAATGCCACCGGAACTGGCGGGGCAGGCTATTTTTGAAAACAAAGATATGCCTCTTCTCCATCAGGTGGAGACTCCTCTGGCATCAACAGGGTTGTTACCTACGCCTCTGCCACCTGTTTCTTCGCCAAATGCAGAAAAACAACGACTGACAGAAGGTGTGGGCTTTGCTGTACCGCCGACGACCGCATCACCGGCAGCGCCTGATGTCTATTATGATGCCGATTTGAATGTTCCTTCCGGGCCTTTGGCGGATGCTGTGGGACCGCGTAAAGTTAATCCGGTTTTGGAGCCGGCTTCCCGTTATATTGTTGTTCGCAAGACGCATGGTGCTAAGGACTCTGAAGCTTTACTGGTTTCTGCAAACAGGGCTTTGAAATTGAAACGCTATGAAGCTGCTCTTGATATTTATGATGGTCTCTATAAGAAAAATAAGAGGGACCCGCGTATTTTAATGGGACGTGCTGTGGCACAACAGAATACGGGGCGGCTGGAGTCGGCTCTTATGACTTATGAGGCTTTGCTGGATATTGATCCGAATAATCAGGATGCCATGCTGAATATGCTGGGGTTATTGCGTAATCAGTATCCGGGTGTTGCCCTGCGGCGTCTTTTGAATTTGCATGACAGGTTCCCGGAGCATGCCGCTATTGCAGCGCAGGTGGGTATTATTCAGGCGGATTTAGGGCATGAGGATGATGCGCTGCGTTATTTGGGAATGGCGGCGAGTCTTGAGCCGCATAACGCGCAGCATTTGTTTAATATGGCTATTATTGCAGACCGTCAGGGGAATAAGGCAGATGCCGTACGTTTTTACGAACGCGCGTTGGAGACGGATTCGGTTTACGGTAAAGGGCAATCTGTTCCGCGTGAGCAGATATATGACCGCCTTTCCAAATTAAGGCGCGGATAGATTATTAACGAAAGTTACTATAAAAGCCGTTTTATTGTTGATGAGAACATCTGTCAGGTGAATTTTGGAAATCGTTTGGGTCTGTCTTGTAGGCTTGGTGTTAGGTAGTTTTGCAACGGTTCTGGTGTGGCGCGTGCCCCGGGGGCTGTCGTGGGTTTGTTCTTCCGATAAGACAGCTTCTGACAAGACGGCGGAGGGAAAGAGCGGTGTGCGCTCGGAATGTCCGCATTGCCACACTTTGTTGTCATTTCCTGATCTTGTCCCGTTTTTTTCATGGTTATTTCTGCGCGGACGATGCCGTCATTGCCATGTTGTCATAAGCATACGCTATCCTGTTATAGAATTGTTGACGGTAGCGGGATGTCTTGGTGTGTATATGTCCTGGGGCTTTACGGCAGAAGCTTTTATTATTATGGCGCTTATTCCCTTTTTGGCAGCGTTGTTGGTGATTGATGTGGAGCATTTAATTCTGCCCGACCAACTTGTAATTCTATCAGGCGTGCCTTTGTTAATTCTTGTTGTTTATCAATATATTGCACTTGATTCTTCATTTTCTTTTGAGACTCTTTTTTGGTCCAAGGGGGGCGGAGGTCTTATTTTTGCATTTGTGGCCTGGTGCACCGGTTTTCTTATGCATTTTTTCCTGAAAAAAGAGGCTCTTGGCTTTGGAGACGTTAAGTTTTTTGCTCTGGCAGGTTTGTGGCTTGGTCTCTCCTGGCTTCCTGCTTTTCTGATTGGCGCGGGTGTTTTGGGCCTTTTTTGGGGCGTGGGGTGGCGCATTATCTTTAAAAAACAAGAGTTTCCCTTCGGTCCGGCTTTGATTTTGTCTCTTTATGCAGGGATAATTTTGCAAGGGCAGGGTATTGTTGCGCCGGGCATGTTATATTGACTTAATATTGAGGGAGCGCGAGTTTATTTTTCTGATAAATTATTAGGTTACGTTTACTTTCCGTTTGTACTTTTCGTTAATACTGTAGGCAGGACGGTTTTTTGTCTTTTCTTTTGAGGAGGTCACCTTGGATATTACGCAGCTTTTAGCATTTACAATGCAGAACGACGCATCGGATCTTCATTTAAGTCCGAATAATGCGCCGATTATTCGTGCGCATGGTGATTTGAAGCGGCTTAAAGCGGATGTATTGAAAAGCGATGATATCCGCACGATGCTTTATTCTGTTATGACAGAGGACCAAAGGGCAGAGTTTGAGCGTGATCTTGAGCTTGATTTTGCTATCGCCTTTGGTGAAAAAGCCCGCTTCCGTGTGAATGCTTTTACGACGAGGACAGGCACGGCGGCGGTTTTCAGGAACATCCCCTCCTTGATTCCGACGATGGAAGAGCTGGAGTTGCCTCCTATTATGCGCCGTTTTGCCGAGCTGGAAAAGGGATTGGTGCTGGTGACGGGACCGACAGGGAGTGGTAAATCGACCTCTCTGGCCTCCATGATTAATCATGTGAACGAAACCATGTCCCGCCATATTATTACAGTCGAAGACCCTGTTGAATTTTTTCATACGTCCAAGACCAGTTTGATTAATCACCGGGAGATTGGGGAAGATACAAAATCTTTTGCAAGGGCCCTGCGTAGTGCTTTGCGGGAAGATCCTGACGTTATTCTAGTTGGGGAGATGCGCGATTACGAAACGATCGCTTTGGCGTTGACGGCGGCTGAAACAGGGCATTTGGTCTTTGGTACGTTGCACTCCAATTCCGCAGCCAAGACGGTTGATCGTATTATTGACGTGTTTCCAACGGGGGATAAAGAAATGGTGCGGGCGATGCTGGCAAGTTCGTTGCAGGGCGTTGTGGCGCAATCCTTGCTGAAACGGTCTGATGTGGAGGGGCGTGTCGGTGTTTTTGAGGTTCTGGTGGGAACGAATGCTGTGCGGAACCTTATTCGTGAGAACCAAATTGCGCAGCTTTATTCCATGATCCAGACAGGTTCGCGTTACGGCATGGTTACCATGGAAGATGCTGTGAAGGCCTTGCTGGAGCAGGGAATTATAGATGAAAGTGAAGCGCGCCGGACGTTGCTTAAAGCAACAGATGATGGAGAAGATCATAATGAAGGTTCTGTCTCGGCTACTCTGGGGGGCGGGAATATAGCGAAGGATAAAGAGAAAAAGAAGAACTCCATGCTGGCACCGGAGAATGATTCCGGGAATTCCCCTGATGGCAAAGCAGAAGAGGAGTATACATTTTGACGAATGTGCCGGCAGTTCTAGAATATTTTACGGCTATGAATGAGAGGGAAGCCAGTGACCTTTATCTGACGGTTGGTTTTCCGCCGACTCTCAGGATTGAAGGTGATTTTGAGTCTATACGGGAAGCGCCTCTGACGCTGGATGAGTTGAATGAAATCGTTGCGGCGGTTCTGACCAGCCGGCAACGCCGGGAATTTGAAACGAACATGGAGCTTAATACGTCGCTGGATGTTGGTAAACATGGCCGGTTTCGTGTGAATGTTTTGCGCCAGAGGCAATTTCCTGCTCTCGTATTACGGCGGATTATTTCAAAGATTCCCTCTTTTGCAGAGTTACGATTGCCGCCTTTATTGGAAAAGCTTTCAATGGAGACGCGCGGTTTAATTCTTTTGACAGGTATGACGGGGTCCGGAAAGTCAACAACGCTGGCCTCCATGATTGACTATCGCAATAGCCATAAACAGGGGCATATCATTACGATTGAAGATCCTGTTGAGTATTTTCACGAGCATAAGAAATCAGTTGTGACACAGCGGGAAGTCGGTGTTGATACGGAGTCTTACGGTATTGCTCTGAAGAACGCCCTGCGGCAACGTCCGGATGTTATTCTCGTCGGGGAAATACGGGACAGGGAAGTGATGGAACAGGCTTTGATGGCCGCCGAAACGGGACATCTATGTCTGGCGACGCTTCATACCAACAATACCTATCAGTCTATTGAGCGTATCGTTAATTTATTTCCGGAGGACTACCATAATCAGATCAGGCTCAATCTTTCTATGAATTTGAAAGCGATTGTTTCTCAGCGGCTTGTGTCTTCTGTGCAGGGTGGCATGACGGTCGCTATTGAAGTGATGTTAAATCAGGGACTGGTCAGGGAATTAATCCACAAAGGCGGTATTTCGAAGATTAAAGACGTTATGGAGCAGAACAACCAGATGGGTATGTGCAGTTTTGACCAGTCTTTTCTGTCCTTGTACCGGGCGGGTCTGATTACAGAAGAGACGGCGTTATCGCAGGCTGAGCAGCCGGGTGATCTGAAGATTAAGATTCAACAGGTGAAGCTGGGGGAGTCGAGTAACAGTGATGTGCTGAATCAAATGGACACTTCTCTTCTTTCTATTTCCGAATAGGCACGATTTTTGTTGGTCTTTCCGGATAAAGCAATTATGATATGAATATAACTTTCTGCTGTGCTTGTTCAAAGCATGGTGATTTTTGCTCCATTTTCTTGGTGTCAGGACAGAATTATGTCGTATAAGCTTTCTTATTCTACAATCATAAAGTCACATCTCTCTGTTTTTTTAGCCCTTTTCGTTTCCGTTATATTTTTATCGGGGTGTGAATTGTCGGAGAACCATCTGAAGATGGATCGTGCCGCTAATCTGGAGCTGCAGGATTTCCGTGATGGTTTGGAGGAGCGGGTATCGAGAGAAGAGGAAGAGCGTAAAAATGCGGCATTTGAGGACGATATTCCGTCTTTGCAGTCCTACATCGCTCAGCCTTCAGAGAATTTAAAGCCGATGCCTCTGGTTTCTATATCGGTGAACCAGACTGTTCCTTTGCGGGATGCTTTATTTGAGCTGGCACAGCAGGCGTCCTATAGCATTGAACTTGATCCCCGTATTTCGGGATCTATTATTTTTACGGCGCGGGATAGTCCTTTTGATACGGTCGTGAGGCGAATTTCAGAGATTGCCGGGCTGCGCTATACCTTTGACAGCGATGTGCTGCGGGTTGAGTTGGATACGCCTTACAATAAAAGTTATAAAATTGATTATCTGAGCTATATCCGGACGAATACGAGTTCAATCAACAATGACATTACTGTTGTTTCGGGGTCGGATGGCGCGAATACAGGTTCAAAATTTGAATCGTCTAGTGAGAGTGAAGCCGATTTTTGGGGTGAGCTAGAGACAAATCTTTCTCAGCTGCTCGGGGTGCGGGCCGGGTCTGGAAATTTGAGGACGGAGAGCGATCCGCAGCTTGTTGCCGTTGACCAGAATCCTGTGCCGGTTGATCCTGTGGTTGTCCAAGGAGAAAATGGAGAAACGATTGTGCAGGTGCAGCCTCCGGAGGCGACCTTGCAGGTAACATCTTTGCCGACTTCAACGGGTACGTCGTCTTCAGGGCGGGATAATGATGATGAACCTGTGTCTAGTATGGCGGTCAACCGTCAGGCCGGTATTGTCTCTGTTTATGCGACGGAAAGGCAGCATGAAGAAGTCAGGAACTATATGAACCTTTTGCGGCGTTCTGTGACGGCGCAGGTTTTGATTGAAGCAAAAATCATGGAGGTCTCTCTCAGTGATGAATTTGCGACCGGCATAGACTGGAATGTTGTTTCCCAGTTTGGCGGAGAATTGATTCTGGGTCTTAATTCCGCGGCAGGTAACGGGCTGGGTCAGGGGTTTGGTGCGCGTCCGACATTTGATCCGGCGATTTCGAACCCGAACACCAATTTTGCACTCGGTTATGTTGGTAACGACATTACGGCTGTGATGGATGCTGTGTCCCGCTTTGGAACGGTGCGCGCGTTGGCCAGTCCCCGTTTGACTGTGTTGAACAACCAGTCTGCTGTTTTGAACGTGGCCAGAAATCAGGTTTATTTCGATCTTGATATTGATATCACAACGACGGACAACACAATTCAGACGGATATTGATAGTGAAATCAAAAATGTTCCTGAAGGTATTTTGATTAATGTTTTGCCGTCTATTGATCTGGATTCACGAACGGTTTCGATGGCTTTGCGCCCGACGATTACGAGGATTGATGAATTTGTTGATGACCCGTCCGTACAGTTTGTGACGGCCGCTAATAATATTCAGGGCGTCCAGTCCCGTGTGCCGGTTGTCATTGTTCAGGAAATGGATTCTGTGGTGCGTATGAATTCCGGTCAGGCTCTTCTGATGGGGGGGTTGATGCAGGATAGAACGGCATCAACGCATCAGGGCGTCCCAATTTTATCCGAGATCCCTTTATTCGGTAGTTTGTTTCGCAACCATAATGACAAGGTTTCAAAAACAGAGTTGGTTATCTTTATCAAGGCCACGATTATAGACGATGGCGGTAATATTCACGATCTGGATCGTGATTTATATAGGCGTTTTTCCGGTGACCGCCGTCCTCTGAGGTTGTAATCTGCTCATGTTATCCTGGCCGCTTGTTGGATATGTTTTAAAGGCCGCTTTGCGGGACAGGTTGCTGCTTTCCCTTTTGCTTGTTGCTGCCGTTGGTGCCAGTTTAGCCGTATTCTTAGGCTCTTCGGCGGTTATAGAGTCCGACCAGTTTGCTATCGTTTTTGCTGCCGGAGGGTTGCGTTTGGCCGGTGTCGGCGGATTGGTCCTGTTTGTGGTCTTTCACATCAGGCGGGCTTTTGAGTCCAGAGATGTGGATTTTCTTTTGTCCCGTCCCATCAGCCGTACAAGTTTTCTTCTTTCTCATGCTTTTTCTTTTTCCGTTTTATCTTTTGTGGCCGCTTTTTTTGTGGCCTTCGCTGTGTTCGCTTTGGCTCCTCATATGATTTCTGCCGGTTATTGGCTGTGGGCCTTTAGTCTGGTGGTCGAATTTATTATTATTGTGAATGCGGCACTTTTCTTTTCCATGGTTTTGTCCAGCGCGGTTACAAGTGCTTTGGCTGTGTTTGCGTTCTATGTGCTGGCCCGGCTTATAGGGCAGATATTGGGCATTATTGATTCCGGGATGCTCACGACATCCGGTTTTGATCTGTTGGAAGTTGTGATGCAGCTGGTCTCTCTGGTTATTCCGCGTTTGGATATGATGTCACAAACATCATGGCTTGTTTACGGCCCGGGGCAGGATGTTGGTTTTCTTTTCGTCCTCCTACAGGGTATGGCGTATGCGCCTTTGTTGATTTTGGCCGCTTTGGTTGATCTTGTGCGCAGGCAGTTTTAGGGACATGCCTTACCAAAAAACACATATCATTGTGTCTGCATTTTTTCTGCTGGCGCTCGGATGTAATATACTGTTTTGGCTTTATGCCCATGACAAACAGGCTTTGTGGTCCAATGTCCCACCGGCTCCGGCAAAAAACGCTTCTGCTTTTATGGCGCTGGGAGATTCTCAGATGGCCTATCGTATGACCGGGATTATGCTGCAAAATCTGGGAAATACGGGGGGCGATGCCCGCTCTTTTAAGGATTATGATTACGACAGGTTGGAAAAGTGGTTTTATCTGTCCGATCATCTGGACCCTGTATCGGATTTTGTACCGTTGCTGGCCGCCTATTATTTTGGAGCGACAGATGTAAAAGAAGACCTTGATCCTGTGATTGAGTACCTGACAACCGTAGGGCAGCATTCTTACGATCAAAAATGGCGTTGGTTGGCGCAGGCTGTTTTTTTAGCGCGCTTCCGGCAGGAGGATTTGCCTAAAGCTCTGGAGGCGTCATGGATATTATCCTCTCTTGATCGTCCGAATATGCCGATTTGGGCCAAGCAAATGCCTGCTTTTGTTATGACGGAGCAGGGTGACAAGGCTGCTGCTTATGAGCTTATGATGGGTATTTTAAAAAACGAGGCGGAGAACCTTCACCCTACCGAGGTGCGCTTTATGGTGGATTATATTTGTGATCGCTTGCTGGATAAGCAAGAGGCGCAGAAACTTCTCCTTTGTATATCCGAGCGTTAGCGCTTAAAATAGGGGCTGTTTAATTATTTTATACTGTGTTTGAACCATGCCCTTTGACCAGCTTCGCTTTTCAGTCCCGGAAATTCTTTCGCTGATTGGTTTGACCCAGTGCGTTTATGTTCTGGTTTACATGCTATTCCGTTCCGGTGACGTCAAGCGGGCTGTTTTACCTTTTTGTTATTTCTTTGTTCTGGGTACGGCGTTTTTTCTGGATTTTTCCCAGCGTTATATTGGTGATTTTGTTTCTTATTACGATTTATGGCAGTGGGCCTCCTGGTTTATGGGGCCGCCTTTGAGTGTTTTACTGATTGTGCAGGTGGCGCAAATTACGCGGGCGCCGCTCCTTCGGCATTATGGCGTGTTATTGTTTCTTCCCGCGGCTTTTATGGCGGCTTTTGCTTTGGCGCAGGGGCATGACCGTGCAGCTATTCATGAATGGCTGATTGTAACGGGACTGTTTGCCGGTGCTTTGAGTATGCTGAGCATATGGATGAATCGTAATCTGATGGGGGATTTGCACCGGGAAAAAGCCGGGAAAGACCGTTACTGGCTTATTTTAACGCTTATCTTTATCAATCTTTTCTTTCTGGGGACGATGTTGATGAGCTTAAGTCCTGTTTTATCTGCCGGGAATGCCGGCATTATAAGAACGTTTCTGGGGCTGGGGCTTGTTTATCTCGCCGGAACGAGCCTGTTTAGAATTTATCCCCAAGCCGTACAGATTATAGTGCGTGAGCAGAAAGCCATGACAAAGGCGGAAAATGCGCTAGCCGTACAAATAGAGTGCTTGCTTGACCGGGAGAAAGTTTATCATGAGGCGTCTTACAGCCGGACTGAATTGGCTCGTGAATTGAAAGTGCCGGAAAATGTCGTGTCTAAAGTTGTGAATGTCCATTTTGGCAAGACTTTTCCACAATTACTGAATGAAAGACGGGTTGAAGATGCGAAAAGGCTTTTGCTTGAAACGGATGAATCGATCAAGGTCATTGCGCAGGAGTCTGGGTTTAACTCAATCGCTTCATTTAACAGAGTTTTTCGTGACCAAACCAGTGTAACCGCAGGTGCGTACAGGAAGCGTTTTTCAAAAGCCCTATGAACAGTTTGCCAAGATGAGTGCTCAGTTTAATAGAATGAGCATTTTCGGGTGTTTTTGTTAAGAGTTCGTTTAGAAAAAAACAGTCAAGCTAGAGTATAAATAGGGTGATCAGGGGTGGTTCGGGGGCACTGATGTGTGTATAATCATTTCGGCTACCCCTCTGGAATCCTTTCGTGATTCCAAATACTTGTAATTTTTAAGTTTCTGACCAACAAAACGTAACCTAAGGAGATATGGATATGGTTAAACATGAGTTTTCGACTGATAAGTCACAGGCGGGTTTTACCCTCGTCGAGCTGGCTGTTGTTATGATTATTATCGGCCTGCTGATTGGCGGTGTCCTGAAGGGACAGGAACTGATCGCTAATGCGCAGGTGACATCAACCGTGGCACAGGTCAAGGGTATTGATGCTGCCGTGACCACTTTCAATGACATGTATGACGGTATGCCGGGCGATGTTCTCGGAACGCGCCTTGCCGGCTGTGCCACAGCTTGTGCGCCGGCAGCCACTGCAATCACCGGTAATGGCCGTGTGGATGATCTTTTCAGTAGTGTGCCACAGGCAGAAGGCATTGCCTTCTGGCAACAGCTTGCTGCGGCTGATTTGATTACCGGTATTAACGTGAATAACGGAGCAACTTTCGGCGGGCAGTATCCTGATGCTGAAATTGGCGGCGGATTCCATGTGGCTTTCATTCCCGGTGCTATAGCAGGAACACCAAGTATTATAGGGACTGTTCCTCCTTCGGCGGGCCATTATCTGGCGCTTCATAATGCACCGGCTGGGGCTGTGGCTGCGGCTGGAGCTGATTTGACGCCGAATCAGGCTTTCCGGATTGACCGGAAACTCGATGATGGCGTACCGGCTGCGGGAACTGTCCGTGGTATGGGTGCTGCTGCTTGCGGTACCGGTGGTGCGGCAGGGGCAGCTTCGGTTTATAATGAAGCCGTGCCTTCTATTGCTTGCGGATTGTATCTGCGCATTCAGGGATAATTTTCTTGATATGTTTTTTAAAGAGATTAAGGGTCCTCTGCTTCGGCAGGGGCCCTTTTTTTATGGTGTATGGATATGATTAAATATGAGTTTTCGCCTGACAGCCCAGAAGCTGGTTTTCATTTGGCGCTTCATGGTGCGCCTAATGCTGCGCTCGCAATGACGATTGTACTATTCTTAACGAAAACAACTATATAACGCCGAATCAGGCTTTCCGTATTGATCAAAAGCTGGATGATGGCGTTCCCGCTACGGGTTCTGTCCGTGGTTTTGGGCGCGCAGGTTGCGGAACCGGCGGTGGTATAGGAACGGCATCTGTCTATAATGAAGCGCAGTTTGCCATTGCTTGCGGTTTGTATTTGCGTATTCACTGATGTATTTTTGACGTGTCTATGCGGCGTTGGCCATACTCAGGTCCAGTACGCCGATAAGCGCGTCACCCATCGCGCCTGTTGAAATTTCGGTACAGCCGGGGGCCATAATGTCAGGTGTACGTTGTCCCTGAGACAGGACATCCTGTACAGCGTCTTCGATTAAATCGGCCAGATGAGTCTGTTCCAGAGAATAGCGCAAAGCCATGGCAAAGCTCAGGATCGTGGCGAGGGGGTTGGCTTTGTTCTGCCCGGCAATATCGGGGGCCGATCCGTGGACGGGTTCATATAACCCTGGTGTTCCGGGTGCGCCGAGGGAGGCCGAGGGGAGCATGCCAAGGCTACCGGTCAGCATGGCTGCTTCATCAGAGAGAATATCACCGAACAGATTATCCGTGACGATCACGTCAAATTGTTTCGGATCACGCAAAAGCTGCATGGCGCAGTTATCGGCGTACATGTGGGAAAGTTCAACATCGCCATATTCTGCATCATGCAAAGCGGTGATGTCTTCCCGCCATAATTTCCCGGATTCCATCACGTTTGATTTTTCACAGGAACAGACCCGGTTTTGGCGTTTTTTGGCCAGTTCAAAGGCAATGCGGCCTACGCGGCGGATTTCAGAGGAGGTGTAGACCTGCGTATTAATACCGCGTCGTTCGCCGTTTCCCAGATCTTCAATCCCGCGCGGTTCCCCGAAATAGATGCCGCCGGTTAATTCACGGACGATGAGGATATCCAACCCCTTAACGATGTCTGTTTTAAGCGTGGAAGCGTTTGCAAGGGCGTCAAAGACAATCGCCGGGCGCAAGTTAGCAAATAAATCAAGTTCCTTACGGAGCTTTAAAAGCCCGGCTTCGGGGCGTATGGCGTAGTCTACATCGGCCCATTGTGTTCCGCCGACAGCGCCCAACAGGATGGTATCGACAGTCCGGCATTTTTCCAGTGTTTCTGTGGAGAGAGACGTACCGTGAGCCTCAATCGCCGCACCGCCGATTAAATCTTCCTGTATTGTGAATGAAATATTTTTGTTGTTTTCCAGCCAGTTAATGACTTTTCGGACTTCCGCCATCACTTCCGGGCCGATTCCGTCACCGGGAAGGATCATAAGGGAATGTTGCGCCGTCATTTTTTTCTCCTGCACAGGGGTAAGGCCAGAAACCATGCCGCAACCGTATAATAAACGATCCATGACAATAATGTTCTTATATCATAGCCGTAATCCATGAGGAACCCGAACAGCAGCGGCGGCACGGCGGAGCTTACAATAGAGCTGGCAAAAAACAGTGATTTTATGCTGCCCAGATGTTTTGTGCCGTAAAGACTGGCCAGAAGGGGTGCGCTTGTTGTGGCGATAATGCCGAATGATCCGCCGAGTAGGGTCATGCCGGTATAAACAAAGGCTATATGGTCATGATGAGTCAGAAGCAACAGGCCGATTGCCGCAATAAAAGGATAGCTGAGAAGGGCCGGTTTCTCCCCGTATTTATCAATGATATAGCCCGTAAAAAAGGCACAGAAGGCGGATGTGATCGTAAAAAACGGAAAGCTTCCGGCGAACAGAAGCGGTGTCATGGAGAGGCTTGCCGCCAGTTCGCGCTGATAAAAAAAGATAGCCGTACCGGTAAAGGGCGCTACGATTGTCAGTGCCATAAGGCTATAGAAGCGCCAGTCTTTCAACACATGCGTACGCGTCCATATTTTTTCCAGTATCGCGCCATGGTTTTCACTGTTCGCTTTTTCCTGCGCTTCCCAGTTGGCGTGCGTGGTGCTTTGATGTGTGCGGAGATAGAGCCAAAATCCGGGAAGCAGGACAAACAGGATAAACAGGCTGTAGAAAAGCCAGGAATTACGCCACCCCATAAAATGTTCAAGGCTTAAGGCCAGAAAGGGAAAGACGACCATATTGGCCGGATGACCGAGCTGAATCAGGGCCATGGCCTTGCCACGCCCTTTCGTCAAGTATCGGTTGACGGCGGTGGTCGCAGAAAGTGACATAAGCCCTTGTCCGCATTGGCGCAGTAGAAGAAAGGCAATGAAAATCATAGCTATATTTTGTGCGCTGGACAGGATAAAGCAGCCTGCCGCCAGTCCGCACAAGGCAAAGGCGATAAAGCGTTGCAGCGGTAAATGGTCCAGTCCCTTGCCGGTATAGATGATGAGAACGGCACTGAGGATTGTTGCCGCGGTGTAGAGGGCGCCCATGACTGTTTTCGTCAGGCCCAGATCGTCCTGTATTTGCGGGATATAGACCCCAAAAAAGACAGATTGCCCAAACCCGGAAAAAAGGGTGAGCAGGAACCCTATGCCCAGCAGCCCATAATGATCCTTTATAAAAGGCGGTATGTCAAAAGCAGGGCTTTTCATTTTTATCTCTTTTTATTTACTTATTTATTTATTGTTTCCAAGGCTTGTGCGACGAAGAATTTATGTCCTTCTCTCATTGTGTTCTCGGTTATATCTTCCCTTCCGAATAAGGGATAGACGGTAGCCCATTCAGCAAGCTTAGAGGCTGGTCGTAAGGCGGCACACAGGTCCCAATACGGAAGGTTTGCAAAGTCAATTTTCGTCAAAGAGCGGTAATGGCGTGTGAATACTTGCATGGCGTCGATGCCGAACGCCCAAAGAATGTCGAGCCGGCTAATGGCCAGATCGGAAAGTGGATCTCCCAGCGCTGCTTCCTCCCAATCAATGACGGCGGCGAGTTGGTTGTTTTCCCAGAGTATATTGCCCGGCCAAAAGTCACCATGCAGAAGGGCCGCATTGTTTTGCTGAGGTAAAGGCCACGTGCCTTCCAGAAAATCCCGGATTTTTTCCTCGGACACAGACTCATCAAGTGAATCCGGCCTGTTTTTAAGAGCTTTTGTGTAGGTGTTTTCTTGTTGAGGCAGAAAAGACAGGTCCATATCTGTTGTATCGACGCTATGAATTTTGGCAAGCTGCTTCGCGCATTGCAGGAGATAGTCGTCCAAATCAGAGGGCGTGCAGTCCGGGCAGCCTTCAATATATTCAATCAGCAGACAGGGTGTGGAGAAAATATTACCGGATTGATCGAAATGATGAGGTGTTTGTGCTTTGATCTCTGTGGACTGCAAGATTTGGAGGAGTTTAAAGTCGTTTTCTGCAACATGGGGGTTCTGTGTAAGGGCCCGCTTGCCATGTTGCCGTACAATCATTTTTGTTGTCTGGCCGTCAGCTTGTTCAATTTCCAGAGCTGTTGTTTGCGCCGAGATGCCGCCTTTGAGGGGCCATGTACGTAAGAGTTTGCTTTGTGGTGTAAATTTTTGAAGCAGTTGTTCAAATTGTCCAAACTGCTCAAATTGTTTGTCGTCTTCTTGTTTTTTTACAGCCACGGTTTGTCCTGTTGATTTTTTTCTTCATAGGCTGTGATGAATGCCTCTTTCTCCATTGTCTGGCCGATGTCGTCAAGGCCGTTTAGCAGGCAATGTTTGCGGGAGGGGTCGACATCGAAGGGTATCATCAGATCATCGGATAGTTGGATTGTCTGGCTTTCAAGGTCAACTGTTATTTCGTTTTTTTCATTCGCAAGCCCGTCTATTTTTTTCTGTTCTAAAACAATTGGTAACACGCCATTCTTAAAGCAATTATTGAAGAAAATATCAGCAAAAGAAGGTGCTATAATACAGCGAATACCGAAATCAAGAAGCGCCCAGGGGGCATGTTCACGGCTTGATCCGCAGCCGAAATTTTCACCTGACAGCAGAATTTTTGCATTTTGGTAGAGAGGGTTATTTAAGACAAAATCCGGTTTTTCATTGCCTTGTTCGTCGTAACGCATTTCATCGAACAGGTGTACGCCTAGTCCTGTACGTTTGATCGTACGCAGGAATTGCTTGGGAATGATCATGTCTGTATCGACATTAATCATGGACAGGGGGGCCGCTATGGCCGTTATTTTTGTAAAGGGTTGCATCTTTATTCCTTCATCTTCGCGGGGCCTTTAGGCCGAAGCAATTCAGTTTGGATCGTAACCATACATTATTATTCTTTAAACCACCAAGACACAAAGGCACCAAGAGCCTTCCTCTTTATCGTCATTCCGAGCGTATGCGAGGAATCCTGGCTTTTATGAATTACTGAAGAACCCTCGATTTCACTCGGGATGACGTGTGTGCGCTCCTATCTTTGCTTCTGCGAAGGCTTCAAAGAGTTCCATGTCATAGAAGGCCGCGCCTTTTTCCTCGCGCATTCGTTTTAGCACGCCGGCGGTGGAAATGTCACGGTCACCGAAATGGGGGCGGCGGATTTGATAGCCGTCAAAGCTCTCTATAATGCAGGCTAGTTTGACAGGGGCGGAGAGCTGTTCTCCCGTAAGTCCCCGATATCCCGTGCCATCCATTTGCTCATGATGATTGCCGATAATATCTTTCATCAGGGCGAGAAAGGGGTGTTCTGTGTCTCCGAATTCTTTACCAACGATCTCAAGTCCCAGATCAGCATGACTGCGGCGTTTTTGTTTCATCTCTTCTGTTGGCTTTTCCTCACTGTCCCACAGAGCAACGGGCAGTAGTCTTTTGCCGATGTCATGGGGCAACATGGTCCAGTACATGGTTTTACAGACAAAGGCGGGAAGACCAAGATGGGCGCAGGTCCGGCGCATATCCTCTGCGACACGGTGAGCATGTTCATGGAAGATATAAAGCGTGTCAGCCGGCCGCAAGGCGTCATATTCTTGCAGTTTCTTTAATTCAGACTCGATAAAGGGCCTGATGCGGTCTTGAAAGATCGGATCGGTGTCGGTGTTCAGGTCATGGGGGAAGCCATTGAAGCTCATCGGGACGCTCACCGGGACGGCCCATCAGGCGGACGCGGTGAACGGGGTTGCAGGGCTTTTACGCTGTCGCTTTTGTGGCGGTCGAAATCTGTGGGAACGGGAACTTTTTCCAGAGCTCTGGAAAAGACTGGCTGTGTTTCCAGACCGGCAGCGCCGCCGCCGAAGAGGCGTGCCGCTACTTTTTCCCGTTCTTCATTGCTTAAAGCGCGTCCGTCTTCCGGCTCAAAATTCTTGCCGTTGTAGTCTACGGGGGCGTACATGTAGTAATCGGGCGGAGAGTCGGGAGAGGCATAGAGTTCCGGGTAAATTCTGAAAGCGCGTGACGGTGTATCGTCTTTATAGACAATGATCTGGATCACGCTGTGGCTTAAGCCGGTCACGTCAAGAAGGTCCTTATGATGCTGCTGAAGCATTTCAAGCGTTGTTGCATTGAATTCCAGAGCAAGCCGGTTAATTTCTGCGAATTTTTTATTTTTATAGGGCACGGGGTTTTTGGCATAGGCTTTTCGGACGGCAAGGTCGAGCGCTTTTGCGGCTTTAAGACTGCGTCCTTCCAGTTTAAAAACTTTGTAACGGCTATAAGACATGGAGAATTTTAACCATATCTTTGACCTGTTCGTCAATCCGGCAAGGTTTTGTTTGCATAGTACCGTTATTTTTTATATAAGTAGTGTGTTATGAAAAATTATTTAGTCGCAGCAGGATTAACAGGCACTTTTTTACTGGCGGGCGCACAGGCGGGGTTTGCCGATTCTTCGTTTTCCGGGTCCGGTTTTCAGCCTGCGCTGAATACGAATACGCGCTTGCTTTCCTTGTCGAATGCGGCCTGGCAGAAACTATCCCTGCTGGTTGATAATCCGGCCAAAGATTGTATTACGTTAGCGGATAGGGAAGGGCCCGGTGAGAGTCTGTCGGAAACGCAGAGGCAACTACTGCATTACCTGAAAATGGTTCAGGCTTCGGATGACAAACAGAATGATTTGCGCGATGCGGCCAATGATTTTTTCTGCAAAAAAGCGAGAAATTTGAAGGGTGCCAAAGGCATTCTGGGTACGGTAGAACCTTTGGGGCAGAGTCATGATTTGCTCATTGTCGGTCTTTTGAACAAAGATATTTCTTTGCCGGGTTTTTTCCATGAATCTGAGCATTTGGGTCAGATAAACCGCTTTTCCGGTATGAATAGGCTTTTCTACGCGCAAGACCCGACATCTATGGACATGCTGTTGCGTGATTTTATGTCTCGTCTTTTGGAGGCGGATGCTGTGGCCGGGGAACTGGAACGGAGCAAGAAGCTCGCAGATGAAGGGGGCGACTCAAAAGCATGGCAGGCTTTGTTGCCCGAAAAAAGTTATAAGAATTTTGTTCGTGCGTATGAGACAGGGGGGCGGCAGTCTGTTTTTAAAGAACGTATGAAACTGACAGGACAGGAGAGCGAAAACTATCGTCTTGGGAAAATTAAATTTTTATTGCCCGTTGTTGAAGAACTCGCCGCTCTGGAAAAAAAGATGGCCGGGTTTTTAGCGGATAAGAAATCAATCCCGGCGTATAAAGCCCGTCAGTTGATTTATGAATATGGCGAAAGCCGCCGTTATTATGCGCTGGATTTTGACAATCAGGTTGAATGGGATGATTTGATGAAAATGATCGACCATCCTGCGGGGCAATATGACCCGGATTATCTTGAGATATTGAGAAAAGAGTTTGATCTTTTGAAAGAAGGAAAAATACCAGCTCATTACAAAAAATCAGAGAATATCAAAGAAATGCTTCTGCTTCAGAACAGTTTGAAAAATATCAAAAAGATACGGGCGAAAATAGACCTCTTGTTTAAACCGGATAAGAGCAAGGCGAGCCCGTTGCCGTTTACGCCGCATTCTTGACAAGGTTGTGTTTTTTATGTAAAAGTCTATATTCGGTTTTATGAATGAGAAGATGATTTTATGGATTTATCGTTTCCGTTTAAAAAAGAAGGACAGCCTGCGCCGGAACAGCCCGGGCGTTCAGCTTTTATTAGCAAGCCCCGTATCGTGACATCGACGTGGAGGGACAGCGGGCAGGGCGCTTATTTTGCGGTGGGATTCTTTATAGAGTGCACTGATACTGAAAATGTTGAGCATCAAATTGTTGCCGAGCAGGGGCCCGATGGGAAATGGAAGCTTTTTCTGAATCTCGGTGGCGAAGACCGTCCTGATATTGTGATGTCAGAGCCATCCCAAAACGGTAAGATGACTGTCTTTAAACCGAATGCCCAGCCTTTCTGGTTCACAGAACAGGATATGTTGATTGAAATGCAGCTCTTTGAAATGTCTAGGGCCAAAGACAGGGGCTATGCTCCAAGGGAAGGGCATCTTGAGGAGGATTACCGTACGCTTATTGCAGAACATGGTGGGCGGGATACGCCACAAGATCATATTTTCCGTACCATTTGCCGAAAATGGGCTTTGGGCTCTGCCGGTCGCGGCACAAGAAACGATATATCACTGTCCTAGGTTATCTCTATAAATCCCGTATATCCGTTAATGTCCCCGTAATGGCTGCTGCGGCGGCCATGGAAGGACTCATGAGGTGCGTGCGTCCGCCACGGCCCTGACGGCCTTCGAAATTACGGTTGGAGGTGGAGGCGCAGCGTTCGCCCGGTTCCAGTTTATCGGCATTCATGGCCAGACACATGGAGCAGCCCGGTTCCCGCCATTCAAAACCGGCCTCAATGAAGATTTTGTCCAGCCCTTCTGCCTCTGCCTGTTCTTTTACAAGGCCGGAGCCGGGGACGATGAGCGCCTGTACGCCGTCGGCTACTGTACGGCCTTTGGCAATGGTGGCGACGGCGCGTAGATCTTCAATCCGGCCATTCGTGCAGGAGCCGATAAAGGCAGCGTCAATTTTTATGTCCTGTAGATTCATTCCTGCGGTCAGTCCCATATAATCAAGCGCGCGTTCCATGGCGGCACGGCGGGCCGGGTCGGGTTCGTTCGCGGGGTCGGGGACTGTCATTGTGATGGGCAGGGCATCCTGCGGCGATGTTCCCCACGTCACCAGCGGCGCAATGTCAGAGGCATTCAGCGTGATTTCCTGATCGTAATGCGCGCCGGGGTCGGAGGGCAGCGTTTGCCAGTAGGCGACGGCTTTGTCCCAGTTTGCGCCCTGTGGGGCCATAGGGCGGCCTTTTAAATAGGCGAAGGTCGTTTCATCCGGCGCAATCAGACCGGCGCGGGCGCCGCCCTCAATCGACATGTTGCACATTGTCATGCGGCCTTCCATGGACAGGCTATGTACGGCGTCTCCGGCATATTCAATCACATAGCCTGTACCGCCGGCTGTGCCGATTTTTCCGATAATGGCAAGAATGAGGTCTTTGGCCGTCACAAAGGCGGGCAGGGTGCCGGCAACGGTAATGCGCATGGTTTTGGCCGGTCTTTGGATCAGGGTTTGGGTCGCCAGAACATGCTCAACTTCCGAAGTGCCGATACCGAAAGCCAGAGCGCCAAAGGCACCGTGCGTGCTGGTGTGGCTGTCGCCGCATACGATTGTGGCACCGGGCAGAGTAAAGCCTTGTTCCGGCCCGATGATATGGACGATGCCCTGCCGTTTGTCTTCCATATCAAAGAGCGGAATACCGAAATCAGCGCAGTTCGTGCTTAAAGCGTCAACCTGAATGCGGCTTTCTTCATCCGCTATGCCGGCGTCCCGGTTTGTCGTGGGAACATTATGATCCGCGACGGCCAGTGTGGCCTGTGGTTGGCGGACGGGGCGGCCCGCTATGCGCAGTCCTTCAAAAGCTTGCGGTGATGTGACTTCATGAACCAGATGCCGGTCGATATAGAGCAGGCATGTGCCGTCATCGGCGCTATGCACAATGTGATCGTCCCAGATTTTTTCAAATAACGTACGTGGTTCTGTCATGGCTTTGTATCCTAGCCTTGTATCCTCATTCCGGGGGGGAGTTTAACCGCTTTATTTGTAGCGGGGCAAGATTTTAGGCTCGTTCTTAAGTCTTTTGTAATTTATTATTCCCATAATATATTAGTTGGGTATGTTTTTAAATGTTATAAAAATAAAAGGGGACCGGGGGATGTTGGATTTAGGAGAATATCAAAGTGAGGAAAGTGCTGAGCAGGCCAGAGAGAGCTGTGTCCGTGCTGATTTTATCTGTCATGAGGATGGTAGCGTGCGTATCAGCTTTTTTGATCCGGCCTATGTGCGCGCTGAAGCTGTTTTGTTCGACAGAACAAATTCATCCGCGCATGTCATATTGCACGAATCTGCCCATTTTCTGGGATGTGTACCGGAATTTATGGTCCCGAAGATGCTGTCCTGCGACGAGGCTGTATTAACAGCCACGCGGCCTGACGGAACGGTATATGAACTTACGGCGCCAATTTTGTAGGGCTTATTTCTTGTCAGCAGGTTTTTTCGCAGCAGGCTTCTTAGCTGCGGCTTTCTTCGCAGGTGCTTTTTTCTCTGCTGTTTCTGTTTGAGGAGCGGCTTTCGCTTTTCCTTTGCCTTTTGTGCTTTCTCTGAGTTCGATGCCATGTCCTGTTGTGCGTTCGGAAATCCGGGCTGATTTACCACGGAGATTGCGCAGATAGTACAATTTGGCACGACGTACAGAGCCACGGCGGATAACTTCAACGCTTTCAATCCGGGGACTGTAAAGCGGGAAAACCCGTTCAACACCTTCGCCATAGCTGATTTTACGAACGGTAAAACCGGCATTAACGCCACCGTTTTTTCTGGCAATGCAGACGCCTTCATAGGCCTGCACACGCTCACGGTCGCCTTCACGGACTTTCACGTTGACTTTGACGGTATCACCGGCAGAAAAGTCAGGAATCTTTGCATTTTCCTGTAATTTCGCAAGCTGCTTGGCTTCAAACTTTTGTAGTATATTCATCTTTCTCTATCCTTTTCCCTTATCAGAACCCGATATTCAGGCTTTATCAGCCCGGCGGTTCAATTGTCATTTTTCATGGGTGTTCTTAACGAACGCGCTTTTTTACAGCCTCAGGCGCCTGAATGCAAGGAAATTATGGTGTTTCTTTCTTTTTTAAAAGCAAGTCCGGGCGGCGGGCTTTTGTGATTGTTTCCGCTTGTTCTTTGCGCCATGCGGCAATTTTGCCGTGGTCGCCGGATGTCAGGATGTCGGGTACGCTCAAAACCTGTCCGTTATCCGTTGTCCAGTCGGCGGGGCGGGTGTAATGAGGATATTCAAGTAAGCCGCCTGTGCCGGGGGAAAAGCTTTCTTCCCGTGGTGTGTCGGCGTTACCCAGAACACCGGGTAGAAGGCGAATGCAGCTATCCATTAAGGTGAGCGCCGCCGGTTCGCCGCCGGACAGAACATAGTCGCCGATACTGATTTCTTCGAATTCGTACGCGTCCAGAAGGCGTTGATCGACACCTTCATAGCGGCCACAGAGCAAAGTGATGGGCGTAGTTTGTGAGAGGTCCTGCGCAAGTTTTTGATCCAGCCGTTTGCCGCGCGGTGAAAGGTATATTTTCCGGCCTAATCCCTCACCCACTGTGCTAACGCCTGACGGCGAAGCGTCGTTGCCCTCTCCCATGGGGAGAGGGAGGGGCCCACGCGAAGGGTGGGAGGGTGAGGGGCAGAGTGACAGCAGGGCTTTCTCAATAATATCAGCGCGCATCACCATGCCCGCACCGCCGCCATAGGGCGTGTCATCCACGGTTTTATGGACGTCTTCGGTGACATCACGGATATTGACGACGTCACAGGACCAGTCGCCCCGTTCCAAAGCCTTTCCGGCCAGTGAATGACCCAGAAACCCGGGGAACATTTCCGGGAAGAGCGTGAGTATATTGATGTGCCAGCTCAAGAGAAACCTTCAGGAATAACAACCGTTATCCTGTCTTCCTTGATGTCCGGCACATTTTCTTTTGTGAAGGGAAGATAGAAGGCTTCATCTGACAGGGGTTGGATTTCCAGCAAGTCTCCGGCGCCGAAATTATCAACGGCAATGATTTTTCCGATTTCTACGTCGTCTGTGTTGATGACCCGTCTGCCAATCAGATCGTCAATATAGAATTCACCATTTTTTGGTTTGGGCAGGTTGTCGCGCTCCACCCAAAGTTCCGTGCCGCGCAGCTTTTCAGCGGCGTCCCGGTCGGAAACATCCTTGATTTCTGCCAGCCAGTATTTCCCCAAAGAGTTTTTGAGACTCATCGTTAGCGTGTCGGAGGCGTTCTCAGAGCTATAGAGAGCGCCATTCAGAAGTTGTGGGTCTTCGCCATAGGACAAGACTTTAACAAAGCCTTTTATGCCATGCGCCTGTGCGATTTTGCCGAGGCAAACTCTCTTTTCCATTTTCCCTCACCCTAACCCTCTCCCATAGGGAGAGGGGGTTACGGTGTTAGCCTTCTTTCTTTTCTTCTTCAGCTTTCGCTTCTTCAGCAGGAGCTGCTACGGCTTCAACTTCAGGAGCAGGTTGTTCCTCAGCTTTGGGTTCTTCAGCAGGTGCTGTTTCAGCTTCAGGAGCAGGTGCTTCGGCTTCAGCGGGCGCTGGTTCTTCTACCGGGGCCGGGGCTTCGGCAGCAGCTTTTGCCGCTTCAGCAGCAGATTTCAGCTTCTCTGTTTTTTCTTCCAGCTTCATTTTCGTTTTTTCGCTCGGGGCTGATTTTTTCGGGGTTTCCCGGATTTCCGGCATATCCATCAGTCCGGCCTTGCTCAGAAAAATCTGAACGCGGTGAGAAGGTTGCGCGCCCTGACCAAGCCAGTATTTAATCCGTTCTTCATTCAGAACAACGCGTTTTTCATCGTCATTGGCGAGGAGAGGGTTATAAGTGCCCAGTTTCTCGATATAACGTCCGTCGCGCGGCATGCGTTTATCCGCAACAACAACCCGGTAGAAAGGACGGCTTTTACGTCCGCCTCTTGATAGTCTCATTGATAGTGCCATTTTAGTTTTCTCCTTTGTTTACGTTCAATTTTAATTTTGTTTATTAACCACCAAGACACAAAGACACCAAGGTTATAGTACCTTGCGTCTTATGCCTTCCTTTATGAGTGGGACATTGAAGTTAATCAGATATCCCAGTCGTAAATTCATTAATTTCAAGTAGGTCAGAATTTGTGAGTCGTGGACAGGAGATAGCTTGTCTACGCACTTTAACTCAATAATGATTGAGTCTTTAACGAGCAAATCCAGCCGGTAATTCAAATCGAGCTTGTGGTGTTTGTATTGAATAGGAATTATTTTTTGTCTTTCAAATCCAATATTTCTATCCATCAATTCACAACAGAAAGCTTCTTCGTAAATATTTTCCAGTAAGCCCGGGCCGAGAGTTTTATGAACCTGAAACGCGACATCAACCACCTGTTTGCCGGTAGCATCCTGATTGGCGGGGATAGGCGCAAAACCCCTTGGTGTCTTCGTGTCTTGGTGGTTTAAATAAGTCATTCTTTATCCCAGATTCTTTGTATCAAAAATAATTCGTATCTCTTTGATTTTGTTATCATTATTGAACTCAAAGATGTCGATGCAATCGAATGTTTTTGTGCTGCCATCGGGTAGGGCCTTGTTATAGTCAAAGAGGATCGCGGCTTCGTTCGGGTTGTTACCTGTGAAGGTTTTTTTCAGCGTAAAGCGCGTGCCTTTTGATTTTTCCAGCAAGCCGGGATAGAAATCCCGTGCTTTCACGGCACCGGTTGTTGGTGAGTGGACAAGTGCCTCTTCACTGAACAGGGCCAGAATACCGTCCAGATTTCCTGCGCTGAACGCGTCCAGATAGGCCGTCATGATTTCCTGATAGCCGATCATCTCTTCCTACCCTTCTTTTTGCGGTTTTTCTTCGTGCCGCCGCGGGTGGGGAGGCCCATGTCGCCCGGCCCCATACCGAGTCCCATACCGGGGGGCATGCCCCCCATGCCACCAGCGGATAGCGTGCCACCGGCAGCAAAAGGATTGTCGCCCAACGGGCTTTGATCAGCACCTTCCAGCATAGCCATATCGGCGCCCAGGGCTTCCGGGTCCATGCTTTCTGCCAGCAGGGCGGCGTCCTTGTCGCCCATCATGTTTTTCATCATGCCCATCATTTTTCCCATGCCCATTTTCTTCATGCGCTTCATGACGGTTTGCATTTGCTGCTGTTGTTTCAGGAGCTGATTGACGATTTGTACAGTGGTCCCGGAACCGGCGGCAATCCGCTTTTTTCGGCTGGCATTCATTAATTGCGGTTTGGCGCGTTCTTCGTTTGTCATGGATAGGATAACGGCTTCCTGTTGCTTCAGGATGCTATCATCCATGCCGGCTTCTTCGATCTGGGAAGCCATTTTACCAAGGCCGGGTAGCATC
>JAJFGQ010000055.1 GCA_021776075.1 Alphaproteobacteria bacterium
CAAGATCGACCTTATCATACGCAGCGGGATCGGCCTCCTTCAGATAGCCCATCTTATATTCACTACCGCCACAGCCTTTGCCCTTGGCAATACACAAGGACACACCGATCGTGCCCTCCTCCTGTGCCATGGCCACCTTAATCTTTTCTCTTGCCGCTTCAGTCAGCGTAATTGGAATATCAGTCATTGCCTTGCTCCTCTCAGGTAAACATATTGAGTTGTAATTTCGCCGTTTCCGCCATTCTGGAAGGGTCCCACGGCGGATCCCATATAATTTCCACATCCACCTCGGCAATCCCTGCAATAGGAAACAGCGCTCCCTGCACCATACCAGGCATTTCCTGCGCAACCGGACAACCGGGCGATGTCAGGGACATCTGAACATACACATCATACTGCCCCTCCTTGCCTTCGGTAATATCCACCTTATAGATCAGGCCCAGCTCATAAATGCTGACCGGAATTTCCGGATCATAAACCTCACGCAAAGCCGCTTCCATCAAAGCCCATAATTTATGCTCTTTCGGCGATTCACAATGCGGCGGAACAGCCAATTCATCATAACCCTCACCGCCAACTGCATTTTTTACCATCTCTTCGTCTGCCACTGCATTTACCTTCATTCCAACATCTCTTTTGCTTTGTTTAAACCAGCCGCCAGTGCCTTTATATCATCTTTATTCGTATAAAGACCAAAAGAGGCCCTGATCGTACTTTCCAAATCAAATCTTTTCATCAAAGGCTGACAGCAATGATGACCGGCACGTACGGCAACACCGCACTGATCCAGAATCATGGCAATATCAGCTGGTTGCCCCCACTCTGCCGTAAAGGAAATAATACCCGCCTTGTCCGGTCCCGCCGCACCGTAAAACCGTAATCCACCGACATCTTGTAAAACATCCATAGCGTACGGCAACAAATCCGCCTCATGCGCTGCAATCGTATCCATACCCACGGTCTGCATATAATCAAGGGCCGCGCCCAACCCTATTGCCTCAATAATCGCCGGGGTCCCTGCTTCAAAGCGGGTGGGCGGCTTCTTATAGGTCGTCCGGTCAAAACTGACAGTTTCGATCATATCACCACCGCCCTGATAAGGCGGCATTGCTTCCAAAAGCTCCGACTTACCCCACAACACGCCAATACCCGTCGGGCCATAAAGCTTATGGCCGGTAAAAACGTAAAAATCACACCCCAGATCGGAAACATTGACAGAGCCGTGAACCACGGCCTGAGAACCGTCCACCAGAACCTTCATATTTGGATAAAAGTCCCTCGCTATCGCTATGATTTTCTTAACATTATTGATTGTACCGAGCGCGTTTGAAACATGAACAACACTCAGCAGTTTCGTCCTGTGCGTTAGCATTTTATCAAAGGCTTCCAAATCCAGACACCCATCATCCAGAACCGGAATAATTTTCAGCTTAATACCCGTCTGTTCCCGTAACATCTGCCACGGCACGATATTGGCATGATGCTCCATCTCTGTGAGAATAACCTCATCGCCCTCTTCCAGAAACGTTCTACCCCAGCTTTGCGCGACCAGATTGATCGCCTCTGTCGCATTCCGGGTAAACACAATCTCCTGATCCGACGGCGCACCGATAAAGGCCGCGACTTTACCGCGCACAGCCTCAAACGCCGTCGTTGTTTGCTGGCTGAACCCGTAAAGACCGCGATGGACATTGGCATAATGCGTTTCCATCACATGATTCATGGCATCAATCACAGCCTGCGGCTTTTGCGCACTCGCCGCCGTATCCAGATAAGACACAGGCCGCCCGTTCATCTCCTGCTGCAACACAGGAAAATCAGCGCGCCAGTCATTCTCTTCCTTTCCGGTTACGGGAAGAACTGTTTTTTGCTCCCCCCCTTCGTGCTTGCGGGAGGGGGGGTAAAGGGGGGGAGAGTCATTAAGTTCATTCATAATCATTTCCACCACAGCTTCTGTATTGGTTAGCACTTCATTATTCCAAAATCGAATCACCTTGTAACCTTTGCTTGTCAGATATGCTGTACGGTCCTCATCCTTCTTGTTTTCGTCATGTTGCCCACCATCGACCTCTATAACCAACGCCTTATCAAGACAACAAAAATCAACAATATAAGGCTTGATCGGATGCTGCCGTCTGAATTTAACGCCAAGCTGCCGATATTGTAATTTCGACCAGAGACATTTTTCTGCCTCGGTTGCGTCCCGCCTCAGATTTCTGGCTTTTTCGGTCACCTTCGGAGACATTAACTGCCCTCCCCCCTTTGTCCCCCCTCCCATAAATGAGAGGGAGGATTATTCAAAACCTCACGCACAATGTTTTTCACAGAGTCATTCACAAGCTTATCCACGACTTCATTCACAAAGGCTTCGACCAACAAAGCCCTTGCCTGCTCTTCGTTTAAACCCCGACTGCGTAGATAAAACAACGGCTCATCATCCAGTTGCCCGGTTGTTGCGCCGTGAGAACATTTTACATCATCGGCATAAATTTCCAACTCGGGCTTTGTATCCATCTCCGCGCCTTCAGACAACAGCAAAGCATTGGAAAGCTGATAGGCTTCCGTTTTCTGCGCGTCTTTGTGGACACAGACTTTACCCTGAAACACGCCTCGTGCCTGATCGTCCAGCACAGCACGGAAAAACTGCCGGGAAACACAATGCGGCACCTGATGTGCAACTGTGATTGTCGTGTCGCCATGTTGTTGAGCTTGCAGCAAACTAACCCCGCTTAAATCGCATTCTGCCTGCTCACCCTCCAGCCGCATTTCTATTTCATTGCGGGCAAGCCTGACATTCTGCGTCAGATAAAATCCTTTATAAACAGAGGCTGCCTTTTGACTGATCTGCGCGGTATTTGTATGCGTGGCCTCAGCACCATCATCAACCATACGGATATGGGTCAGGTGCGCGCCTTCTTCCGCAACGATCTGCGTCACCATATTTTTCCAATATGTTCCCTGCCCTTCATGACGCTCTATCAAAGTAACTTCTGCGCCTTTCCCGACACGTACGATAATCCGTGAATTATAAAAACCACCCTCTTCACCCGTAAAAACCAGCTCAATCGGGTTATCCAGTTTCATCCCGGCGGGAATATCAATGAACAGCCCGTCTTCCAGAGAGGTATTATTCAACGACCACAGCATCATGTCCGGCTGTTCCTGCGGTATGTACGCCTGTAGGATTTTGGCCACAAACGACTCGTTAAAACATTGATTAATTTCTTTAATTTCAGTATTTTCTGATGTTATTTTAACGCTTAACTTTTGGTTTGCACCCACGTCTTTCCAGGCTGGCAATTTGGTATATTTCCAACGCTCCAGCTTTGATGTCGGCAAACCGCGCGCACACACATCCGCATCCCCGCCGTCACGCAAATCATCTAGCCATGTGAGAGCCCGATCTTCCATCACGACAACCCCGGCGGTTTTGGGTGTTGCTGTTTCTTCTTCTGACCCTTCTGGCGCGCCTTGAAGTCAGCCCCCAAAGGCTGGCCATGACTAAACTCTATGATATGCCCGTCCGGGTCCACGAGGCTGCACACCGTTCCCACCGGGTAATCATGTTCATCATAATCCCAATGAAGAACGCCTGATGCCTGTGCATTCTGCGCCATCTCTTTGATCTTCTCCTGAGAGTCCAGGTTAAAGCCTATATGCGTCATACCGCCCGGCTGCCTTTTCCACGCTTCCGGCCGCCCCGGAATAAGAACAATCACAAAGCAATCCTCCTGCCCCTCACAAGCCAACCATGTGACGGGCTGATTTTCTATGTCGGAGTCGTGCGTATGGACCACATCCATCTCACACCACTGCCTGTAAAAGGCGGCGCTGCGGTGTACGTCCTCTACATACAGGGCAATATGGGTAACTGCTGGCTTCATATCCTAAGCAGCCTCCTCATTATCGCTCGCCTCTACAAATTCAGCATAGCCTTTTTCTTCCAGTTCCAGCGCCAGTTCCGGCCCGCCGGTCTTGATAATCCGGCCATCGGCCAGAATATGCACGACATCCGGCGTAATATAATCCAGCAAACGCTGGTAATGCGTAATCACCAGAAATGACCGCTCCGGACTACGTAGCCGGTTTACACCTTCCGCCACGACTTTCAAGGCATCAATATCAAGCCCGCTATCCGTTTCATCCAGAACCGCAAATTTCGGTTCCAGCAAGGTCATTTGCAACACTTCATTGCGCTTTTTCTCACCGCCCGAAAACCCAACATTCACAGCGCGTTTGATCATCTCATCGTTGATATCCAGCTCTTTTATTTTGCTCTTGATGAGCTTTAGAAAAGCCAGCGCATCAAGTTCCTCCTGTCCGCGCTGTTTACGGACGGCATTCACAGCCGCTTTCAAAAACTGCGTCATCTGCACACCGGGTATCTCAACCGGATACTGAAACGCCAGAAACAGGCCTGCTCCGGCGCGTTCCTCCGGTTTCATCGTCAGCAAATCTGCGCCCTCAAACTGCACAGAACCTTCCGTGACCTCATAACCATCCCGCCCGGCCAACACGTTGGATAAAGTCGATTTCCCGGCCCCGTTCGGACCCATAATCGCATGCACCTCCCCCGGCTTAATAACCAGATCAATGCCCTTGAGGATTTTCTTACCGTCAATAACGGTATGTAAATTATTGATTTTAATCATTTTTTATCTTTCTCTAATACTACTCGCCATACCCCAATACTCTTTTTTACCAATCTTAACTTTCAAGTACGGCAGATCTATATCCTCAATTTTTCCTTCTGTATGTACCATTCGTTTCTCATACTGCCCATCTAGTTTCTGCCCCTCATACACGTCCACACAAATCGGTGGTAACGGATAGTCTGCTGCTTGAGCATAAAGTCCGTCAGCGAGATACTGATTATGCTTTTCAAAAATTTTAATCTCCTCACAAAGTAGCATTTCTCTTTTAGCCACTACTTCATTTGCAAAAGCGCTTCCTGCGCATAGGGAAATAAAAAAATTCATCCCCAAAAGAAAACACAAGAAAGCTTTGTGGCCAAATGCACCCGTCATGCCGACGAAGGTCGGCATCCATTCAGAAGCCTGCGCCGATGTCGAAATAGATTCCGGCCGCAGCTTGTCTTCCGCGAAGGCGGGGGGCCGGAATGACGACGGAGAAAAAAGACGGCATGATGGCCAAAAATTATTTACAAATATTCTCATACAAATCGTCCCAGTGAGGATTGCTGCGTTCTATCAAATTTATCTTCCATTCTCTTTTCCACTCTTTGATCTGACGTTCGCGGGTTATTGCCGCCTCTGCATTACCGTGTTCCTCAAAATAAACCAGATTATGCACATCATATTTCTTCGTAAAACCTTCTGCCACGCCTTCTTTGTGCTCCCATATCCTTTTTGGTAAATCCGAGCTCATACCTACATACAAAGTACCGTAGTGAGCACTAGCTAGCACATATACCCAAAATCTTTTTTCCATCCTTTGTTTCCTATGGATACCGGCCTACGCCGGTATGACAATTATTCCACACTCCTTTCCATACCCACCACATCCGTCATTCCGAGTGAAGACGAGGAATCTGCGCCCTTAGCCACCCGATAAGCTCCCTCACATCCGTTCGGGATGACGACAGAATCAGGAACACTTCGTTCCTTCGCGTCTTCACGATAAAAACAATTCATCACCCCACACTCCCTTCCAGACTAATTCCGATCAGTTTCTGGGCCTCCACGGCAAATTCCATAGGGAGGTTCTGCATCACCTCACGGCAAAATCCATTCACGATCAGGCCAACGGCTTCCTCCTCATCAATGCCGCGCTGACGGCAATAGAAAAGCTGATCTTCCGAAATGCGGCTGGTTGTCGCTTCGTGCTCACACTGTGCCTTCGGATTCCGGCTTTCGATATAGGGCACAGTGTGCGCGCCGCAGGTATCGCCAATCAAAAGACTATCGCACTGCGTATGATTCCGCGCGCCCTCCGCTTTGGGCATGATTTTCACCAGCCCGCGATAGGTCTGCTCCGATTTTCCGGCGCTAATCCCTTTTGAAACAATCCGGCTTTTGGTATTCCGACCAATATGGATCATTTTTGTTCCCGTATCCGCCTGCTGGAAATTATTGGTAATCGCCACGGAGTAAAATTCGCCCACAGAATTATCCCCCTTTAACACACAGGACGGATATTTCCATGTAATCGCCGATCCGGTTTCAACCTGCGTCCAGCTAATTTTGCTGTTTGCACCTTCGCAAATCCCGCGCTTGGTCACAAAATTATAAATACCGCCCTTGCCGTCTTCATCACCGGGATACCAGTTCTGCACCGTGGAGTACTTAATCTCTGCATCCTCATGCGCCACAAGTTCTACCACAGCCGCATGTAACTGCCGTTCATCGCGCATAGGCGCGGTGCAGCCCTCCAGATAAGACACATACGCGCCCTTATCGACAATCAGCAATGTGCGTTCAAACTGACCCGTATTCATTTCATTGATCCGGAAATAGGTTGAAAGCTCCATCGGGCAGCGTACGCCTTCCGGCACATACACAAAGGAGCCATCCGTAAACACAGCGCTATTCAGGCAAGCATGCTTGTTATCATGATAAGGCACAACAGACCCCAGATAACGCCGCACTAAATCCGGGCATTCCTGCACAGCCTCACTTATAGAACAAAAGATTACGCCTTTTTCTTTAAGTGACTCTTTAAAGGTTGTCGCTACCGACATGGAATCAAAAACATAATCCACAGCCACACCAGCCAACATCTCCTGTTCCCTCACAGGAATACCGAGCTTCTCATAGGTTTCCAGCAGCTTCGGATCAACGTCAGCGAGAGACTGAGGCCGCTCCGCCATTGTCTTCGGCGCAGCGTAGTAATAGGAATCCTGATAATCAATCGGCGGAAAGCTCACATGCGCCCATTCCGGCTCCGGCATCTTCAGCCAATGGGCGTACGCCTTCAAACGCCACTCCAGAAGCCATTCCGGTTCGTTTTTCTTTGCCGAAATAAAGCGGACAATATCTTCGTTCAGACCTTTCGGTGCCTTTTCGGATTCTATATCCGTGACAAACCCGGCCTTATACGGCCCCACATCTTCGATCTGTTTTAATGTTTTGTCTGAGACACTCATACCATCATATCCGCCAAAGTTACCGTTCCCAGCGCCTGATGAAGCGCGGCATTCACAGGATTCCAACGCCCCCTCATCGAACAGTTCTTTTCAAGAGAGCAGCAGTCTTCACTGCCCTCCACACAGGCCGTCAGAGCAATGGGACCCTCCATCGCCGTAATAATGTCAGTCACCTGTAATTCAGCAGCAGCCCGTTCCAGCCTGTACCCGCCGCTAACACCGCGCACAGACGTCACAAGCCTCTGCTTTGCGAGCAGTTTAAGAATCTTGGCCACAGTCGGTTCCGGCAAATTCGTTTGCCCCGCCAGAGTCGACGCCGCCATCAAAAGGCCCGGTTCCCGGACCATTTCAGACAAAATCACAACGGCATAATCTGTTAAACGCGATAGCTTAATCATCACTCTATCCAGTACAAACCCTAATCAGGACAAAATAGGTACACATTAGTCTCCTGTAAAGCCATAAATTTCAAGGAAAAACACGTAATAACTTATGTAACGGCCTTTTGAAGCCCGTAAAAATCTGTTCTACTTCTCTCTATGATCAAGCGCCTGTATCTTCCTGTGTATGCCGTCACACTTACCCTGAGTGCCTTCCTGCTCTTTGCGGTTCAGCCTTTGTTCGGCAAAATGCTTCTGCCCCTTTTGGGCGGGTCACCACAAGTCTGGAACACGGCGATGGTCTTTTTTCAGGCCGCCCTGCTGGCCGGCTATGGCTATGCCCATCTCACGACAAAGCTCCTGAATGTCCGGCAACAAGCTCTTCTCCACCTCACCCTCATGGCCTTGTTCCTTATTGTTTTGCCCATTGCCATCCCCGAAGGCTGGGAAGCGCCCATGGAAAATGGTTACCCCATTTTTTGGCAACTGGGCTTGATGACGATGGCAGTCGGCGGTCCCTTCTTTGTATTGGCTGCCAGCGCCCCCCTTCTGCAACGCTGGTTTTCCCATACGGACCACCAACATGCCGATGACCCCTATTTTCTGTATGCCGCCAGCAATCTGGGAAGCATGACGGCCCTGCTTTCCTATCCTGTTCTTGTTGAGCCGTTCCTTGGCATTGCAGGACAAAGTACAGTCTGGGCTGCCGGTTACGCTCTGCTGGCTCTTTTTATTATCGCAGCAGCCTTTATGGTCTGGCACAAAGGCAAAGAAGCCGGCGTCACCTTAAAGGCTACAAACACAGAGCCGCCCTCCTGGCCGCTACGCCTGACATGGCTTCTGCTGGCCTTTATTCCATCGAGTCTAATGCTTGGCGTTACCACTTTTATCACGACAGACCTTTCCGCTGTTCCCATGCTATGGATTATCCCGCTGGCCATGTATGTCGGTACTTTCATCATTGCCTTTTCCCGCAGCTTTAAACCACCCATGAAGCTTGTTCTCAATATACATGCGGCGTTTCTGATTATTGTTCTCAGCCTGTTCGTCAGGGATTACCTGTCTCTCAAAATCATAGTCGTTGCTTTCCACCTGTTGTTGTTCTTCTTTTCTGCCTTGCTCTGTCACATGGAACTCGCGGCCCGCCGTCCCTCTACCGCTTACCTGACAGAATTTTATCTTATCATGGCCTTGGGCGGCGTTCTGGGCGGTATATTCAATGCGTTGCTGGCCCCGCTTATCTTCACGATCCCGATCGAATATGCCCTTATTCTTGCGGCAGTTACGCTTGTCCGTTATATGGGCGACAAAGATCAAAAATTCCGGGTTTTCAGAAAGCGCTCGGAATGTCTGGGAGAAAGCGTCTTTGCCACCACCGTATTCCTCAGCGCCCTTCTGGCGGCCTTCTTCTGGAAGTCAGGATCTATAGGGCTCATGGCGATCGTCCTGTCCATAACCGTTTTAATACCCCTGCGCCACAAACGTGTCGCCTTTGCCGCAGCTGTCGCCGCAACATTACTCGTTCATCCCGGTTACAGTTGGGGGCTCTTAAACAATCCGGTACATGTCGGCCGCAATTTCTTCGGCCTGATGGTTGTTTCTGATTCATTCGATAAACAGGCCCGCATCTTTATGCACGGCACGACCCTCCACGGCATACAATCCAAACTTGAAAAATACAAACTCACACCGCTTTCCTATTATTACCCGAAAGGCCCGGCAGGTGATATATTCCGCAATCTTGACACACGCCCCTCACCCCAACGCGTTGCGGCTCTCGGACTAGGCTCAGGCACCATTGCCTGTTACGCCCATAAAAACCGTCATTTCGATTTTTATGAAATAGACCCTGATGTTGTCGCCATTGCGCAAAACCCGGAGCTGTTTACTTTTCTTTCCGATTGCGGCAGCCCCTATGACATCGTTCCCGGTGATGCCCGCTTACAAATCAAAAAAGCGCCCAACAAAAGCTATGACCTTATCTTTCTTGATACATTCAGTTCCGATAACATCCCCGTCCATGTCATAACAACGGACGCCTTCCGTATTTATCTGGACAAGCTAAAACCGGGCGGAGTCATAGCCGTACATATATCCAACCGCTTTTTGGATCTGGCCCCGGTTCTCAACGCTCAAGCCCGTGCGCTCGGAATGACCGCTCTTTTCACGGCAAGAAAAGGCGGAATCGTTGACGACACAAAAATGCGCTATGTTGCCTCTATTTATGCCGTATTAGCAAAAGAACCGGAAACACTGGTTCCTTTTATCACATCGCAAAAATGGAAGACCTCACCCCATATTATTGATCACGCATGGACAGACGACTACGCCAATCCCTTTGGTGTTTTATGGTTTCATAACCCTGAGTTTATGGATAACTGACATTGCGGCTACAGCGCCTCAATGTCTCCTGAAATTAACCTCATTTTAACCATTAGCAAACCACAATTGGCTCATAGTTATAGAGCATATTAAAGCCAACATCAGGACATGCGGAGTTACAAATGCCAGCCCAACAACTAATAAATGACCATTTTCAGGACCTTATCAATAGCGGTGAAATATACGAAGCCATCGGCGAAGCTGAAAACAGCCTTCTCGCTAATGAGCTATCATAGCTGAAGCTGTTAAATTTTCTCCCGAAATTGACAGCAAGAAGCATTTGACATAAAGCATAATCACGTGCTATAAAGCTATAGAATTACAAAACACAGGAGAATATTATGTCTATATCCATGAGCGCAAACAAATCAGAAGAAGAACGAACAGGAAGAATATTTTCTGGGGAAATAAAAGAAGGATCAGACGGCCAATATCGTGCCACTTTTACACTCTCAGCAGCAGAAGCCGCGTACGAGAAGATGTATCCAATAAATACCTACCTGCGCGAGCTATCTGAAGTGGCCTTATGTGTATTTACGAATCCGGAAGATGGATACACAGAAGGAGAGCTTGTTGCCAGAATTTTTAACAACAGCCCATCTAATGAACAATCGACCGCGGCTCTGAACGCAATAAAGCAACACCAACAGAAACATACGCTCTAAAAGCCCTAAAAGAATACAAAGTTCACCATGGGTTTACGACTTAATCAGCCTTACTTCGTGGCCGTAAACTGAATAGCGGCATTCTTATCCTGTGCATCATCCAGATGCCAGGCATTCCGGGCCAGAAAAACAGGGTCGCCATCATGGTCGTTCGCAATCGCACTTTGGTTTGAGTCCACAAATTTCTTTAAAGCCTGCTGGTCATCTGCGGTAATCCAGCGTGCCGTGTGAAGTGCAGCTTCCTCAAATTTCACGGGTATTTCATACTCCGTCCGTATACGATCAGCCAGCACATCAAACTGCAACGGCCCGACAACACCAACGATCCAGCCGGAATCCATCGTGGGTTTAAACACCCGGGCTGCGCCCTCCTCCGCAAGCTGTGTCAACGCACTACCCAGATGCTTGGCCTTCATCGGGTCTGTTGCACGGCAACGCTGCATATATTCCGGTGCAAAGCTGGGAATGCCGGTAAAGTGCAACTCCTCATTCCCTTCAATCAAAGCATCGCCAATCCGTAAATTACCGTGGTTCGGCAACCCCAGAATATCACCCGGCCAAGCCTCCTCTGCTGTTTCGCGATCCTGCGCCAAAAACATCTGCGGGTTATGGATGGTTAAAACCTTGCCGGAACGCCCATGCTTTAACTTCATTCCCTTCTTGAACTTTCCGCTACAAATCCTTGTAAAGGCTATACGATCGCGGTGCTTTGGGTCCATGTTAGCCTGAATTTTAAAAATAAAGGCCGTCACTTTGCTTTCATCGGGCCGGATATCCCGTTCTTCAGCTTTTTGCGCTTGCGGTGGCGGCGCAAATTGCCCGATCCCCTGCAAAAGCTCATTCACACCAAAATTATTAACAGCACTGCCAAAAAAGACAGGCGTTAAATGCCCCTCCAGATAAGATGTCATATCAAATGGCTTGCACACGCCACGGACCATTTCCACATCTTCGCGCAATTGTTTGGCCAGAAGCTCCGGCAGCAACTCATCAATTTTTGAATCGTCCAGACCGCTGCACGCGATACCTTCCGCCAGCTTTTCACCCTTACTACGATCAAACAAAACGAGTTGATCATTCAGTAAATCGTAACAACCCTTAAAGTCACGGCCCATACCAATCGGCCAGCTTGCCGGGGTCACATCCAGCGCCAGTTTTTGCTCAATCTCGTCCAGAAGATCCAAAGGGTCCTGCCCATCACGGTCCATTTTGTTAATAAAGGTAATAATAGGCATATCGCGCAAACGGCAGACTTCAAACAATTTCAGGGTTTGTGTTTCAATCCCTTTTGCCGCATCCAGCACCATAACGGCGCTATCCACCGCGGTTAGCGTCCTGTACGTGTCCTCCGAAAAGTCCTCGTGACCCGGTGTATCCAGCAAATTATAGGTCACACCCTTATTTTTAAAAGTCATCACAGCAGAGGTCACGGAAATGCCGCGCTCCTGCTCTACCTTCATCCAGTCGGATCGTGCCCGACGACGTGCGCCCTTGGCTTTCACCATCCCGGCCAGCTGAATCGCACCACCAAACAGCAGCAATTTTTCCGTCAGCGTCGTCTTCCCGGCATCCGGATGCGAAATGATCGCGAACGTACGCCTGTTTGCAATTTTTTTAGCCAAATCACTCAAAATACTTTTCCTTCGAAGGGATTTTTTAGGTCCCGGTCTTCGATTTCAATGACCCAAACATCCGGGTCACGATCTATAGCGCGCTGAATATAAGCATCAGCTTCTGATTCCGCAACTGTTTCACCTTTAAATAAAGCCATCCAGCCCATTTCGCCATCAAGGTCGCGCTGTTGCTGCAGAACAAGGCACCCTGCTTCCAGTCCGTTGATTTTGAGCATAACCGTACCGGACGCATAAGCGCCCTTATTCGGAATATAATAGGGCACACCCTTCTGCGTTAAAATCTGCAGATGCGCTTCAACCCATAAAGCTGTTGGTAAACGATCATCAGTCATGAAAATAGCTTATAGAGAAAAAAACAGCCGGGCTACATCTCTGTAACCCGGCATAAATTTTAAACGACCAGAACAACTATTTTTCAAGTTTTGGATACATACCTTTAAAAGGCTTTTCTCCCCAGCCAAACGCACCGGCCAGATCATCGGCCTCTTTCATACGGGCTTGCAAATCTTCATTAATGGCATCCTCACCAAAGATACCCCAAAACTCCGAAGGGCTAAGGCCAAACAGCCAATCCTTTTCCCCTTCTGTAATCCCTTTTGTCTCTGCGACCTCGATAGCTTTATCATAGCGATCTGCATCCTGATCAAGATTGGCCCTGACCATATCTGTAAACAGCTCAAGCAATGCGCCTTTCCTCTTTGGATCAAATTTCTCACTCATAATAATATCCCTTTCTACATCCGTAAAATAACGATAGCTGTTTATTACGAAAAAATCGGGAGATCTGTCAAGGTAGATTTATAGTGATTCCAATCAAGAATAAGACACATCAGTTGTCACCCCCTCGGTTCGCGAAAGCGAACTTATCGGCGGGGGTCTGGTTAATGAGTGCAGCTTTGCTGCACACTATACTCCCGGATACCCGCACAAGGCGGGCATAACGATGTCTCATTCTTAATTGGAATCACTATATGAAAAAATGGACAGCAATTAATGAACGGCTTTCTTCTTAAAACCACCCATCGGGGATTGCTTGTCTTTACTGCTTTTTTTCTTATCCTCGCCCACACGCGTAGACGGAAATTCAATCGTAACAATTGTGCCTTTTCCGACATCGGATTCCAGTGTTAAAACGCCACCGTGAAGCTCCATCATGGCTTTAGCCAATGGCAAACCCAACCCTGTACCCTGTATGGGATTACTCGTCTCCGCCCGTTTGCTCACCTGTCCAAATGGCTCCAACGCCTCGGCAATACGATCTTTGGGAATCCCTATGCCCGTATCCGACACAACCACACGCAACGCATCACCCTTCACCAAAAAGGCTTTAATATCAATCGCCGTTCCTTCACGCGCATATTTGACCGCATTCCCTAGTAAATTAATCAAAATTTGCCGTACCAGGCGATGATCAGCATAGAGAGGCGGTAAATTATCCTTCACCGTTTCTGTGATTTTCAAACCGCTGCTAAAAGCACGGGACGCCATCATACGAGACACAGAATCAATGAGCTGTCCGATGTTGAAAAGCTCTTCATCAAGCTCAACCCGACCGGCTTCAATTTTAGACATATCCAGCACTTCATTGATTATTTCCAATAAATGGCGGGCACTTAAATGAATATCATCCAGATACTCACTATATTTTTTATCACCCAGAGGCCCGAAAGTCTCTTTGATCATCATTTCAGAAAAGCCAATGATCGCATTCAACGGTGTACGTAGTTCGTGACTCATATTGGCAAGAAACTGCGATTTCGCATGATTGGCAGAATCTGCCTGCTCCTTGGCACGCCGTAAAGTAATTTCCATCTGCTTGCGCAAGGTAATGTCCATAATAGTCGTTACCTGAAAGCGCCGCCCGTGACTAAGCTCCAATGCTGCCGTTGTAAACAAGGCATTCGCCATCGTTTTATCTTCGCGCAAAATTCTCATTTCACCCGAACTACGAATGCCGCTACGAATAAATTCATCATGATCACTGCGCACCTGCTCCCGCTCATCCGGTGCCACAACATCGACAAACTCCCGACCAATCAACTCATCACGGCTCCAGCCGTAAATCCTGACAAAACTATCATTCACACGAATAACACGCTGATGACGATCTGTGACGACAATACCAACCTCACTCACATCAAAAACAGATGTCAAAAGTGAAATGGCATCATCACGTTCCCGCTGCAAGCTATTGGAATCAAGCCCCACAGGTATTGCCATTATATCCAGAAAAGCGATGTTTTTCTTCGCGTCCAAAACCGGATTAACCCAAAACCCGTTAAAACGCATATGATCGGAGGCAGAAGAAGGAATTCTAAAAGAAACAGGTTTTTTTTGTGATTCAGCAGCCTCAAGAGACTGCTGAAAATAAACCAGCACCTCTTTATCCAGCACGTCATCTAAACTTTTATCTACAAGCTCTTTTTTTGATAAATCAAAATAGGATAAGGACTCCTCATTGCCATCAACAAAGGCGTAACCGCTTCCCTCTACTGCCTTCACCAAAAAACGAGGCACGGGCATCGTATCAAACAAAACTTTGTGGTCTATTTCATTGCCCATAAAGGTTATACACCCTGTGTTCCAAAAAGACGGTCACCGGCATCACCTAAACCGGGAACGATATAGGCGTTCTCATTCAAACGCTCATCCAAAGCGGCGGCATAAAGCGGTATTTGTGGGTAAGAGTCCAGTAAGACCTGAACCCCTTCAGGCGCAGCCACCAACCCCATAAACCGAATTTGTTCCGGCTTGACACCATGTCTTACCAAAACATCCAGTGCATATTTGGCAGAATGCCCCGTCGCCAGCATCGGGTCGACCAGAAAAAAGGGCCGGTCCCGTGACTCCGGCAGTTTAACCAGATACTCCACCGGCTCTTTTGTCTCTTCATTCCTGTACATACCGATATGCCCCACACGTGCCGCCGGCATAATCTCCCCCAACCCGTTTGCCATCCCCATACCGGCCCTTAAAATCGGGACGATCACAGGCTTTTTACCTTCCAAAATCGGTGCCAACATCGGGCTAACCGGTGTTTCAATCTCTTTTTTCGTCAGCGGCAAAGCTCTGGTCAGTTCATAACCCATCAAAAGCGATATCTCCCGTAACAGAGCATTGAACATCACCTGATTACAGGACACATCCCGCAACAGAGTCAGTTTATGCTGGATCAAGGGGTGATCCATAACGTACAAATTGGAAAATTCTGAATGCGCCTTCATGGCTTTTACTACCCTTCTTTCCCTCTGACATAATGCTCTAATGGACTTTGCTCCAGATGCTCAAGAGCGGTGTCTGCCCCGTCATCAAACCGGCTCAGATCATCACGCATATTGTTAAAAAGGTCCTGAACAGAATCACCGGGAACCGGCTCAGCGGCGCAATAGGACATCGTCAATGAAAAGGCTTTTCCATTATTATCTTCTATTTGCAGGTTTTCTTCTTCCAAAAACAAGCGCAAACGATTAATAGCCGCCGAACCGCCTGTGGTATCAGCGTGCTTTAAGCTCATAATAAACTCACTATCGTTCAAACGGTAAGCATCGTCAAAAGAACGGAGACATTTTTGAATAACCCGGCCGAATGTAGCCATGATTTCCTGATATTGCGTTTCATCAACAAGCGCGCGAAAGCTCTTATAATCATCAATACAGGCCAAAACGAGGCAAAAAGGCATCCCCCGGCGCGAACGGCGCTCCATTTCACGTTCCATGTCCGTATATATGACCTTACGGCTACGTAAACCGGTTTCAATATCCAGACCGCTATCTATCTGTACAAAATCGCGTTCAAGCCGCCGAAGACGGAAAATAAAATCGTCGTATAAATCAATAAAACCGTTAAAAACATTGAAATCGGGTTTGTTGCCACTGGCCAGCACCTCCTCCATCAGAGAAACGGCGACACGGTGTAACTCATCATGAGCCCGCCGCAAGCTATCCATCAGCTCTTCTTTAATAAAATCATCGTCGCTTTCTTCCTTTTCCCAAGCCTTAAAACGAGAAGGCAACGGCAAAGAAGCGACATCAAGATACTCTTCAGGATAAAACACGCGGCGCATCACACGACCAAACCATTCCGCATGCTCATCCAGCACAGGAACAAGTGTCTTGAGCTTATCGTCGATCTCGTATTTCAGCGCCATGGAAGAAAAACCATATATTGATTCCACATCTTACTAAAACTATAGGATAAATCTGTCAGATTAGTTAATAAAAACAAGATATTTACGCAGGAATCCATTCCTGTTGCAAGGAGTCCAGCGTATCACTTTCAATCGCCGCCCGAATTTCGCGCATCAAACGATTCATAACCGCTATATTATGCTGAGCGACAAGCTGCATCCCCAACATCTCTCCGGCCTTCAAAAGATGGTGAATATAGGCCTTTGAAAAATCACGGGAAGCCGAAATATCCAACGAAGGATCCAACGGATCCGGATCATCCCGGTATCTGGCATTTTTCAGGTTAATCCGTTCATCCGGCAAACCTCTGATAAGCGCCATACCGTGACGGGCAATACGCGTCGGCGTGACACAATCGAATGTATCAATTCCCATCTTTACAAAATTAAAAACATCAATAATCCGGCCAATTCCCAAAAGATGCACAGGCCTGTCAGGGTGAATTTGCGGCATACACCACGACACCACGTCATGCATTTCTTCCTCGCTGCCACCCAGACAACCGCCAATAGCCGTACCAAAATACGGCCTGTCCTTCACGTAAGCACAGCTTTCCGCACGCAAATCTTCGTAAACACCACCCTGAACGATTCCAAAAAGCGCCTGAGATCCATCGTGAGTACGTTCAAATTCCGACAGGCAACGATCGCCCCAACGATGGCTGCGTTCCATGGAACGCGCTGTGTATTCACGATCAACGTGATAAGCCGTACATTCATCAAATTGATAAATCAAATCCGCTCCTAACTGACGCTGAATAGTCATGGCGCTTTCCGGAGTCAGGGTCAGCGTTGCGCCATCCCGGTAAGAACGAAAACTTGCGCCTTCCTCTGTAATTTTTAAAAGGCTTTTGTCACGGCCCTTATTGCTACGGCCTTTAATCTCATCAGCAACGGAGCCATGGCCCATGGAGAAAATCTGAAAACCGCCGCTATCCGTCATCATCGGCCCATCCCACTGCATAAATTTATGCAGCCCGCCCATTTTGGCGACGAGTTCCGCACCGGGCTGAATCATCAGATGATAGGTATTGGCAAGAATAATATCCGTCTTTGCTTCCTTCACCATTGCCGGTGAAAGATTTTTGATCGAAGCCTTGGTTCCGCAAAAAATATAATTGGGTGTCTGAATTGTACCGTGCGGCGTTTTCAGCTTTCCAACACGCGCCTGCGTACCGGCGTGCCGATGGAGAATATCAAAATTAAAAGAAGGGTAGGATAAAGTTTCCGAAAACGACACGTTAACAGGACCTGCTGCCACTGAAGACTTCGAAGACTTCAAAGTCACTTGGCCGCCGTTTTCGCCGCCATTGCCTTTTCTACCTGAGCCCGGATCGGACGCAAGGCTGGATCAAGCTTCGTCGGCGCCTTCGCAATAAGCCATGAATCAAGACCACCTTTGTGCTCAATAGTCCGTAAACCGGCAACACTAACGCGCAACGGTATCTTACGTCCCAGAACTTCACTATACACGGTCGTGTCCTGCACATTCGGGAAAAATTTGCGGCGGGTTTTATTATTGGCGTGAGACACATTGTTCCCTGACATCACACCTTTTCCTGTAATCATACAACGGCGACTCATTGTCTTGGCATCCTTTATTTCGTAACATCTACAAACCAGATGCGGACATTAAGCGAAAACAGAAAGAAAAGTCAAGCTTTAGGATCATGAAAACAAGCCATAGACATATAAGCAACCACACGCTTGTCCTTGTAAGATGGGCTGCCATTCTGGGGCAAGCATCAACGCTCCTGATAACGGCTTTTATTCTAGAGATTAATCTGCCTGTCATAGCGGCCTTTGGCGGCATAGGTTTTTCCATCATAATTAACCTGTTTGCCATGCACAAACATGGGCGAGGCAGCCTGACCGACAAACAGGCTGCCTTTTATTTAGGGTATGACATAGCACAGCTGGCTTTTCTACTGTACCTGACGGGCGGATTGCAAAACCCGTTTTCGATCCTGATTATCGCTCCCGTTACTGTTGGCGCTTCCCTCCTGCCTCTACGCTTTATTGCACCACTCACGACCATGGCCTTGCTAAGCATTGCTGTGTTATCACAATTTTTTATTCCTATGGCATGGCCCACAGACACGTATCATATGCTGCCGCTTTTCATTATAGGACAATGGGTTGCCCTGGGACTCTCCTGCCTTTTTATTGTCCTGTATGTCTGGCGTACGGCACAAGATGCAAAAAACATGTCAGAAGCCCTCCATGCCACGCAGCTTGCTCTCCTGAGACAGCAGAAAATTACTTCACTGGGAGCACAAGCCGCTGCCACCGCCCATGAATTAGGAAGCCCCTTAAGCACCATTGCCATCATAGCCAAAGAACTGGAGCAGGAAACAGGAGCACAGCATCCCCTGGCAGATGATATCGCCTTGCTTGTCAGCCAGTCGAACAGGTGCCGTGATATTCTCCACGAATTTTCGCGCGGAAAAAATGAAGCAGAAGAAAAAGTGACACCGCTGGACCCCGCTTCTCTGCTTCAGCTTATTGCCGAACCGCATCAAATAGAAAACTCTGCGGTCAAAATTCATTGTCGTAATCTCACTAACAACCACGGCAAACCGCCCCGTTTGTATAAAAGCCCGGAATTAAGCCATGGGCTGGGCAATTTAATCCAGAACGCCATACAATTTGCCCATAAAGAAGTTCAGCTTAACTCAGAATGGAATAAAGACAATTTATCCATTTATATACAAGATGATGGAAAAGGGTTCTCATCTTCTATATTAACAAAGATTGGTCAACCATATGTATCAACAAGAAAAAATAGCTCAAAAAATATGGGATTAGGTGTTTTTATTGCCAAAACGCTTCTGGAATCAACAGGTGCAACGCTTCATTTTGACAACGCTCCGGAAGGCGGTGGCCTTATCACAATCGACTGGCCGCGTAAAAATATTGAAGCCTCCGAAAAATAGGAGTACCTTGCGCTTACGCCACAAGACAGCGCAGAAGAAGGGAGCAGAAAATGACACTACAACCGTCACAACCGTCATCCCAAATTGCCGATAAAGGCAAACTGCTGATCATTGATGATGATGAGATTCTGGCCACCCGGCTGGGACGTGCCATGGAAAAACGAGGATTCACGGTTGCTCTTGCTCATTCCGTTCAGGAGGGACTAAGCGCCATCACAGCCGAAAAAGCAGACTACGCCTTGATTGATTTGCAACTAGGCGACGGCAGCGGCCTGAATCTGGTGGAAGATATCCGCGAACACGCCCCCGATTGCCGAATTGTTATGCTCACAGCCTTTGGAAACATCGCCACAGCCGTTGCCGCCGTCAAAGCCGGGGCCATTGATTATCTGGCAAAACCGGCCGATGCCGATGCTGTAGAAAACGCCCTGCTGCAACCCGAAGGAGCCTCCCTGCCGCCACCTCCGGAAGACCCGATGCCTGCCGACCGCGTACGCTGGGAGCACATACAGCGCATCTATGAACAATGCGGACGGAATATCTCCGAAACGGCCCGCCGCCTGAAAATGCACCGCCGGACCCTGCAACGCATCCTTGCCAAACATGCCCCGCAGGAACATCCGTGCCTGCCTGCGTCCGCTGATGATGATACAGAAGGCTAAAACAACAGATTTCCAGCCCAAAGCATACCGCCCATAAGGGAAGCCAGAAACAGCAAATGCGCCATCAGGCTGATATAAAGCACACGGCGTAAATGGCCGCTTTCCAGCTGCGCCGTTGCGCCGTCGGGGCCGATCCAGTCCCGCTTGATCGCGCTGCCATCCAGATCATGAGACGGCCCGCCCAGACTGACATTCAGGGAACGCGCCATAGCTGTCAGGGGCAAACCGCCTTGCTCATACCGCGCACGACCTTTTTCCTGTAATAACCCGACAAAAGCGCGCGTCATGCCGCCCGTAGGTGTAAACAAACCGGCCAGTGCCATTAACACACCTGATAAAAGCATGGGAACAAACCCCATCAGCCTTTCCAGAGCGAGCGCCACTGATCCAAACCCCTTGGTAAAACCTTCCTTACCAAAGCGCCATGACAAAGCCGCCAAACCGGCATAAAGGAAGGCCCCCGGCAAACCGGCAATCAAATACCACAACACAGGCGCCACCAAACCCTTGTCAAAGCTGCGCGCGGCGAACCCCATCCCGGTGCGGGTAATGCCGAAATCATCGCTGCCTGATAAATCCGTAAGGGTAGAGCGTGCAATCGTGTAATAAGCCCCTTCCCCGACTTTATTTTCTTTCAGGGCAAAATAAAGCTTTAGAAGCGCGTACCACACCGCTCCCCCTGTCAATGTCAGACTCAGGAGAATAATCTCCGTGATCCCGTAAAAATACATTTCCTGCACCAGAGCCACGGCAAGCATGCCAGTAAGATACGATAAAACAAGCCCCAGCATTGTTACAAAGAAACCGCG
>JAJFGQ010000056.1 GCA_021776075.1 Alphaproteobacteria bacterium
TGTTTGCAAACAAGCATAATCATATCAATGGAATCGAGAATTTCTGGAACCAGGCCAAGCGGCACATGCGGAAATTTAATGGTATTCCTGCCGCGCATTTTCCGCTATTTTTGAAGGAGTGCGAATGGCGATTTAACAACAGTGACCCGACAAGCCAGTTAGCACAGTTAAGGCAATGGGTTAAGCAACATATGGGCTAATTATCCAGGACAGCCCCTTGTATTTTTAATTATTCGATAAAAAAGACATCAGCGGAACTGGCTGAATTATTGCCATCAGCGCCATGTTTGTTAAAGTAACGCTGGCAGGCATTTTCCAGTTCTGTTTGCAGTTCTTGGCCGTATGCCCCTTCTTTTGTTTTCATGTCATTATCTATGATTAGCTTTAGGGTAGCATGATGGGCCTCGACAATGTCGATTACATCTTTATCAAGGCCATCAAGACTTTCTAGAAACGTTAGCATAATACCGGCTAGTAAGCTGACAAGAGGGTAGTCAAACATACCGGCATTGCCTTTTATCTGCATAACAATCTCTATGAACTCTTGCATGATGTCTGCGGCATCGGCATCATTATTTTTTCGGGCGTTGCTTATAGCCTTTTGTAATTGGTCCAGAAATTCCGTGGCCATGGGAATGAAATCAACACCGTTGTTTTCAATAATTTTTTGGGATTCTTCAACTTTTTCCTTGTTGACAGCACCTGTCCCCACTTTCGCCTGAAGAAGGCGCGTGGCTTTCATGATAATTGTTTCTTTTTTATCGGTCTCCGAATTCATAACCGGACTCTCCCTTTAAGATACTTAAGTGACGCTTGTTATTTAGATCATCGCCACTGTCTCAACACCACTATTTTTTTCTTCCGCCCTTCTTAAGGGGCCTCTGTAATCAGGGGCTTTTCGACGACGGCGATCCGGTCCGAAATAAGCCGCGGAATCAATGAAATCCCTGGGTTTATTAATAACGTAAGCAATGCGTTTTGCTAAATCATCCGCTGAAAAAGGCTTGATGAGGAATTCGGTTACTCCGGCGTCTCGTGCTTGCGCCACACGGGAAAGGGCGCTGTATCCTGTGACGATAACGATAGGAACCAGCCGATTGGGGGAAAGTGTATTTTTCCGTATTTCTTGTGCCAATTCTATGCCGTCCATCGGCTCCATGTGCCAATCCGCAATAACAATATCAGTATTGTGTTTACGAAAAAGCTCAAAACCTCGCTCCCCGTCAGGTGCAGCATAGACTTCGCCGATTCCCAGTGTTTGTAAAACAGACACGATCAATTTGCGCATAGGCGCTGTGTCTTCAACAACCAACACGCTCATTTTGCTGAATTTAAAGGCCACGGGAGAGATTACTCCAAAATATCAATTAAAGAATGCATTATTCATCATTTTCTACACTCTTTCCAGAGAAAAGCCAATAATATTTCCTATGAACGGATTTCCAGACATCGCGCTTCTAAAAATAGAACTATAGACGTTTGTGGAAATAGTGAGAAAAGAGTGAAGGGTGTCTGAATTAGGGTGTTGAGGATTTTCTTTTAATACAGTACATTTCTGCCATGTTTTTCGTCTGTCTTGAGGGGAAAGTCATTTTCCGTATTTTTTTTTCATAATTACTTGACAAAAGATTAAATATTAGTTAATAATGTCCACTAATCCCGTTAGGAAATTGTTAACTATTGAGAGTTTTACCGCCGTGGCGGTGCAGAGATAGAGGAGAGTGTACTATGACTAACAATGAAACCATTATATTGCCGACAGGAGAGGAGACAGCCCTTTCTATTGACAGCGCAGACATTCAGGGTATGCGTCTGAGTGATGCCGGTGCATTGATTATCGGTTTAAATGACGGGGGATCTCTGACGGTTCAGAATTTCCGTGTTCTTGCCGATAACGAAGTAGAAATTTCTCTTGGGGACGGTACTGTTATTAATTCCAAGACATTATTTGAAACATTGGCGGACGATTTTACACCGCAATCAATTGTGCAGCCCCCTGAAAATGAAACGCTTGCCTATGATTTGGCGCCGGGGCAAAGGTACAGTTTTGATATTGATCCGCAATCTCGCCCTAGTGTGACCGATCAGGACGGGGCGCTGATTATTTCTTTTGACGATAACGGTATTCTAATTCTGCGTAATTTTGAAGAGGCTATGAATGCAGATGTGCCGCCTGAAATTAGTTCACATGGTGAGTTTGTTTCTCTTGAGGAGTTTGTAGAAACGCTTCGTCTGGCTGAGGCTATGACGGAAGAGCAGCAATCAGGCGTGCGTGGAGAAGAACCTGAGGATTCAGGGCAGGAGTCGGAGTCTGTTAGTATGCAAGACGTGCGTACAACATCGGAAGATCAGTTGGCGCAGTTGGCTGAACAGCTTTCTGACATTGAACCTGCCGCCGGTGAAGATGGCGCAAGTCGTGGTGGTTTTGGCTTCCAAAGCGGTGTAGATCCTGCGCCGTTGGGTGCGCCGCCTGCGATTGGTCCGATTGGTCCGACGGCCCTCCAGTTTGGTTTGCCTGAGCCTACAGAGCCTGTTTTTCCTCAGGAACAACAGATATTTCAGGATCCTGATGGCCCACCTCCGCCCGTCATGGAAACCGGTGATTCTCGGGTCTATGAAGATAATAGTGTAGGCGTTAATGTCTTTGCTTCGCCAAGCGCCGGTCCCGATATACAGCTTACTGTTACGATTTCAGGAATTCCCGCGGGCTGGGGCGTTAACCCGAATGGCGGCACTTTTGTTTCTTCTGCCGGCGTGTGGACGATTACTTTGCCTCCTGGTGTTTCGTTTAGTGGTGGACCGATTTTATCCCCGCCTGCTGATGCGGATGTCGATATTCCAAGTTTGCTGGTTGCTGTAACGAACACGGATACGTCAACCGGTTTGAGCTCGGGTATAACGGATACAGTTAGTGTAACGACCGATGCTGTAGCCGACACACCGGATTTGGCTGCTAATGGCAGCATGGCGAATGAAGGTGATCCCGCCTCTGTTGACGTTACGACATCTGTAACAGATATGGATGGATCGGAAGAAATTACGACTGTCTTTATTCGCGGTGTTCCCGCAGGGTTTACATTGTCTGCTGGCATTGATAATGGCGGCGGCGAGTGGCAATTAACACAAGCTGAATTAACGGCCCTGACGATTTCGGCGCCAGCTGGATTTGTTGGTACGGTTGGTCTGAGCGTTGAGAGTGTTGCTGAGGAAATTAATAAAACGGATCTTGATTTCGATCTGACCAATGATGAAGCAAGTGCCTCTAGTCAGTTTTCTGTAGAATGGAAGCCTGTTGCTGATCCACCGGAAGTTCTTGTGAACGGCGGCGTTGATAATGCAGAAGTTTATGAAGACGGCAGTGTTGACGTGGCTGTGACAGCTACGCTTGACCCTATCGGGTCGGGTAACGAAATTTTGACGGTGACGATCACGGGCTTTGATCCGGCATGGGGCACGGCGGTTGTCGGTACGCTTCCTGCGGGCACGACCGGTGGCTTTAATGCGGCGGGCACGGTCTGGACAGGCACATTGCCGGCGGGCACAAACCTGAATACGGTGTTTACGTTTACACCGGCGGCCCAGAGTGACATTGATTTGACCGGTCTTGTGGCTACGGCATCTGCCTTTGAACCGGCCACGAGTACAACAGCTAATGCTACGCCTGACAGCTTCAATGTGATTGTTGATGCGGTTGCTGATGCACCGAGCATTAATGCAACGGGCGGTACGGTTGTGGAGGGCACACCGATTGCTGTGAATATCGCGGGCAGCCTTGGTGTTGATAATTTTGACAACTCCGAGAGCATCACGGGATATGAAGTGAGCGGTGTTCCTGCTGGCTTTAGCTTTAATCAGGGCACTCCGCCCACCGCACCGGGTGGTGTGTGGACATTTACGCCGGCGCAACTGGCTGGTCTGACGATCACGCCCGCTGATGCGAACTTTAATGGTTCGTTGAACCTGACGGCGACAGTGTTCACGACGGAAGATACTGTGTCGGATCTCGACTTTGATCTGACGAATAACAACAATCAGGCTTCTGATGCCTTAACGGTTACATGGGAAGATGATGATCAGCCGATTATTACGGATCCTGCTGAAGCCATTGTCGATGAAACAGATATGGCCGCAACCGGTACGGATACGTTTAGTGATACCTTGGTTGCCGATTTTGGTGGTGACGGCCCCGGAACTTTCAACGGAAATGGTGTTTTCAGTGCTCTGGGCTCCATGACAGGCGGTAACCTGACTTCTAACGGTGTTCCTGTAACGGTTGCGCAATCGGGTAATGGTTATGTTGGTACGGCGGCAACGACGCCGGTCTTTACACTGACTATTAATGAGACAACCGGCGACTACACTTTTACGCTTCTGGATACGCTTGATCATGCCGATGTGAGTGACCCGAATGATATTATGTGGTTGAGATTCGGTTTTGATGCTGTGGATGCAGATGGTGACGTTGCTTCCAGTACCATTGTTGTCGATGTTTATGATGATGGCGTTACCGCGAATAATGACATGAACACATTTAATGTGGCTGATGGCGGGACTTCGGGCGATGTGATTACGGGTCTGAATGGCGGCCCGGGTGCTGCGGATGACCTTAGTCAGGATGTTGATAATCTGTTAACGGAAATCTCTTTTGGTACGAATTCTGTTGCTGTTCCTTCTACGGGATCAACAACGATTGATGGTGATTTTGGTACGTTGGAGGTTTATGCAGACGGTACTTACAATTATACATTGTTTGATGTCCCGACTGATCCGGGCACAGGTGTTAAGGAGACTGTTCATAGCTTCTCTCAAGATAATCCTCCGGGTAGTGATAAGGCCGGTGATATTAAAAATGTGACGACAAGCTACAATGAAACGACCAATGAGCTTAGTTTCTCTATGGTTATCTCTGATCCAACGGACGGAAAAATAACCGAAGGGTTTACTCTGGCTTTGAATGATGGGGCTAATCCGAAAAATGAGCCTGGTGAAATGGCGCTGTTCTATTTTGATGCAAGCGGTAACGGTACGCCGGTTGTAACAGCTTATGGTTATAATGGTTTGAGTAGTTCTTCTAGTGCATTTGACGGTTCTGAGGCCTCTGGCATTCAAGCACCGGATAAGATATTGACATCGTTGGCGGGTGGTAATCCATTTACCAATATTTCTTCGACAATTGATGCGAATGGTAATCATGTCTTTAGCTTTACATTAGATGCAACGTCCATTGTTGATCACGTCCCTCTTTATGGTGATCCGGCTGATTGGACGGGAGTAAGCTTTACGGATGCTCTTGGTATCTGGTTGCATCCGAAGACGGATATTGACACGTCTTACGATCAGGATGGTTATCTGACGGAGTGGCATTCAACGGCAAATGGCTGGTATGACGCTTCATACGAGCCAACGGAAACCACATGTGTTTGTGATGGCAAAATTGTTGAAGCCCACCTTGATCTTGGTGCATGGGACGCTGAAGGTCTTCAAACGTCTTTGACGAGCAATGGTATTACCATCAGCATTGCGAATAGCGGTAATTTTGACATTAGCTGGGTTGATACGAATGATGGTTCTGGTTTTGGAATTGATAATCTTGACACCGGAGATACCAAGAAAGTCTGGCCGAAAGGTGAGGCGTTTGATATTTCCTTCGCTGAAAATGCTGACAAGGTAACGCTTACAATTTCCGAGCTTGGCAATAATAATGACGATGGCGATCATGGGCTTGATTATATTGTAACGCTGGCTGATGGCACAACGGTTGCCGGTGAGCAGCAGTTTGTACCGGGTCAGATTGTTAATGGTGAGTTTAACTTTACGCTTAATTCTGCTGATTTTGGTCAGTTGATTACCAGCGTTAACATTCAGTCTGTGAATGATGGTGATTATTCCGGTGCCTCATTCCTGCTTAATAATGTTTGGGTTGAATACCCTTGTGCTGATCATCCGCCGCTGACGGATACGCATGATGTATTCCAATATACATTAACGGATGCTGATGGTGATAGCAGCGTTGCTGATCTTGCTCTTTGGGGCGCGGCACCGCTTCTGATCGTTGGGCAGAATGTTGATGATGTTGATCCGTCAACCGTATCTTATCTTGTCGGTGGCGATGAAGGTACAATTCTTGGCGGAATGGGTGAAGATATCCTGATTGGCGATGCCGGTGGATCTTTCATTGAAGAGCAAACGCAGGATTATAACTTTGTTCTGATCCTTGATGAAAGCGGTAGTATGGGCGATAGCGGTAGCGCAGGTTCAAAAATGTCATTGCTGATTAACGCCATGGAGAACCTCCTGACGGACTTTGGTGGTTATAATAATGGCGCTATTCGGGTTCATATCGTTCCGTTTAGTACGGAAGCGCATACAGCCGGAACATTTACAGTCACGAATGCTGCGGAACTGGCTGACGCTATTACCTTCCTGAATACGCTGGATGGTAACGGCTGGACCAACTATGAATCAGCCCTGCAATCGGCCATTACCTGGTTGGAAAGCGGTGATTCGATACAGGGTGATGCGCAGACGATCACATATTTTGTCAGTGACGGGCGCCCGAACTTCTATGTCGATGATAGCGGTGTTACCGTTGATAATCAGAATACACAGGCGTCTCTGGATCAAATTACCGGCGTTGATGATGCAACTAACGAAGTGGAGCAAATTCAGGATCTGAGTGATGACGTCATCGGTGTCGGTATTGATATTGGCGCGAGTATCGTGAATGTTGATTTGATTGACTTAGATGGCACCGCACTGAATATCGATGATCCAAATGACCTGAACGCGGCTTTACAAGCATCTAACCCGTTGAACAGGCTTTCTTCTGCCGGTGATGATACGATTACGGGTGACGATGGTGCAGACATTATCTTTGGTGATGTTTTGTTTACAGATGATTTGGCTGTAACGCATGGCTTGGGAACGGCTGCCGGAGCTGGATGGGAAGTCTTTGAACGCCTTGAAGCAGGAGAGAGTCCCCTGAACGCAGCTTGGACCCGCGATGATACGGTGTCTTACCTTCAGAACAATTCCGCACTGTTAGCTGATGAAACGCTGGATAGTGAAGGTCTGGGTCGTACAGGCGGTAATGACACCCTGAGCGGCGGTGCCGGTGATGACTTGATGTTCGGGCAGGAAGGCAATGACATGTTGAGTGGTGGTGCCGGTGATGACGTCATATATGGCGGCAGCGGCGCTGATACGTTCCTGTTTGAAGCGATTACGGAAGGCCTCGATACAATCAAGGACTTTGATGCGACAGAAGGCGATGCTCTTGATCTTTCCTCTTTGTTGATAGGCTATGATCCGCTGACGGATGCGATTAATGATTTTGTTTATGCAACTGATAATGGCACAGACACAACGATTGCCGTTGATGTTGATGGTTTGCTGAACGGAATAGTAACCGCAGATATGGCTGTTTTGGAAGGCATTACAGCTTTGGATCTGACGGCAATGCTTACGAACAATAACCTGATAGTTTAATAAGTTTCTCTTGGCCCTCCTCTATTCCTAACGGGAGAGCTTGAGTAAGAGCCGGGTGGTTTGATTTTTCAGCCGCCCGGTTTCTATTTCACAGAACGGATAAAATATGAGCGCAATTCCCGATACTGATCTTAAAAAAGAGCGTATTGCCAAGGTATTGGCGCGCAGTGGGCTATGTTCCCGGCGTGAGGCAGAACGTTGGATTATTGCAGGACGCGTCAGTGTCAACGGAACGGCTCTGGATAGTCCGGCATTCACCGTGACAACAGAGGATCGGATTCTTGTGGATGGACGTCCTTTGCCGCAGGCTGAAAAAACGCGTCTTTTTCTCTATCATAAGCCGGCAGGATTGGTGACAACCGCAAAGGATGAGAAAGGACGCCTTACTGTTTTTGACAAATTACCTTCGGATTTACCGCGCCTTGTAAGCATCGGTCGTCTTGATATGAGTACGGAAGGGCTTTTACTGCTGACCAATGATGGAGAGTTATCGCGTTTGCTGGAGCTTCCTTCTACGGGCTGGAAACGGCGATACCGCGTACGCGTACATGGTGCGGTGTCACAGGAAAGACTGGATAAGTTAAAAAACGGTCTGACGGTGGATGGTATAAAATATGCGGGGATTGAAGCCGTTCTGGATGAAAATAGCAAAGAAGGTACGAATTGCTGGATGATGGTGACTTTACGCGAAGGAAAAAACAGGGAGATACGCAAGGTTATGGAATCATTGGGTTTAAAGGTAACTCGCTTGATTCGCATAGCTTACGGCCCTTTTCAGCTTGGTAAAATGGAACGGGGTGTGGTGGAAGAAGTGAAGGGTAAAGTTCTGCGTGAGCAAATACCGGATTTTTTTAAATGAGGGTCACGGGCGGTACATTAAAAAATCGCAAATTGATTGTGCCCAAGGGCAATGCCATCCGCCCTACGACGGATAAAGTGCGGCAGGCTATATTTAATATATTAAACCAATATGATTTGCCGGCGAATGTTCCCGTGATTGATGCCTTTTGCGGGACGGGCGCATTGGGACTGGAGGCCGTTTCGCGCGAGGCAAATAGTTGTCTTTTTCTGGATAAAAACAGAGAGTCGCTCGCGGTTTGTCGCCGTAATATCGATGATTTAGGTGTGGTTGATCGGGCTTCTCTATTGCAAAAGGATGTTTTAAAACCCGGAAAACGGCCCTCGCGCTTTAAACCGGCAGATTTGTTGTTTTTAGACCCGCCTTACCGCTTGAATCTTATTCCGCCAGCTTTGCTGGCATTGGCAGAAAATGGCTGGATTTCTTTTGGCGCGCTGTGTGTGTTGGAGTGCGAGAAGGAAGCTGCCACAGAACTGCCGGATGGTTTTATGCTGCGGGACCAGCGTTTATACGGGGATACGAAAATTATATATTGCCACTATAAATCAGCAATAATAGAACAGTTCCTATAATCAGGCGATACAGAACAAAGGGCGTAAAACTGGACCGGGTCAGCCATTTCATAAGCAGGATAATAGCAACCCAGCTTGCGAAAAATGATAGGATTACGGCTAGAAAAGTATCAAAACCCAGAGATAGATTGCCGCTCTGTAGGAGGTCTATGCCGCTTAAAGTTCCTGCGCCACTAATGGCTACCATGGCCAGAAGAAGAGAAAATCGAGCTGATTCTGTGCGGCTGATTCCCAACCAGCGTGCCGCGCTCATGGTGATACCAGATCGGCTTGTTCCGGGAATAAGAGCCAAAACCTGAGCGACTCCGATAAATAAGGCTCCTTTTATAGACAGATTATCCAGCGTACGTACAGTGGCGCCATATTTGTCGGAAACCCAGAGAACAAGAGCAAATATAAGCGTACACCATGCTAGTACGGGTAATGACCGTAGCCCTTCCGGTTGAAGCTGGTGAACCAGAAAACCTGCCAGAATAACAGGTAGGGACGCTATGAAAAGATGGAGCAGAAGTCTTGTGTCTTTGTCTCCAGTTTTTGACTTATCGCGGGTCAGACAATGGAGAGACGCACGAAAGAGACGCATAACATCTTTGCGGAAATAAAGCATGACGGCAAATAAAGTGCCGACATGAACGGCTATATCGAATGTCAGGTCAGCATAGCTGTCCGTATGATTCAGCATATTATGCGCCAGAACAAGGTGACCACTGGAACTGATGGGCAAAAATTCTGTTATGCCCTGAATAAGAGCAAGGATGACAATGTGGTAAAGGGGCATTACAATCCTATGGTAAGATTTTAAAATCAGACAACCATAATTAAATTTATAGCCATGGTCTATCTAATTGGTACTATAGGATTTATCGGCGGGTTTTTATTTGGGCAATTGCTATTGCGTCATATACTGCACGACCGTAGCCGGGAGGAGATCATGAAAATGATGGAAGATGGTGGTGCGCGCCTGAAATACGGCGTAATTAACTGGTTTTTTGCTGTTTTGGGCGCTGTTAGTTTTGTCTGGGCCTATAATCGTTATTTTTTTTAGGGAGTGATGACTATGATTCGTTTTTTTATGAGCTTAATGGCTTTTTTGGTGCTGTCTCTCGCTGCCGGAACGGCTGTGGCGCAATCGCCGGAACATTACAGTTTTGATAAAGCCCATACGCAGATTTTATTTTTTGCAGATCATTTGGGGTTTTCGAAGTCGCAGGGCGAATTTCTTGATTACGATGGATTTTTTGTTTTTAACCCGTCCGCACCCGCAGAATCGTCCGTGGAAATTACGATTAACACAGATTCCATTAATATGGATGATGAACGGTGGGACACGCACATGAAAAGCGGCGATTTTTTCGACGTTGAACACTATCCGACTATGACCTTCAAGAGTACATCCATCGAAATATTGTCTGAAAAAACGGCGAATATTACCGGCGATTTAACGATGTTGGGCGTAACCAAACCCATTATATTGTCTGTCATGCATAATAAATCCGGACGTCATCCTTTTAATGAAAAATACGTCTCTGGTTTTTCGGCACATACGACCGTCCAACGCTCTGAATTTGGTATGACCTATGGCGCACCGTTGCTGGGTGATGAGATAGAGATAAGACTGGAAGTGGAAGGTGTACGTGAAGATCAGGAAGGGCAGGAGCCGCATAATAAATGAGCTGGAAAAACACGGAAAAGCAATATGGCAAGATAGCAGCAGGTTTCCACTGGGTTGTTGCTCTGATCGTCCTATCTTTGTTGGGGCTTGGTTTATACATGGTGCGGCTGGATCCCAGCCCTTTCATGTTCAAATTATATTTTTGGCATAAATCTCTTGGTATTCTTGTGCTTTTTCTTATGGTCTGGCGTTTGCTCTGGCGGGTTACGAATAAGCCGCCCGCCCCGTTGCCGCACTATAAAAACTGGGAAAAGATTTTGGCGCGCTGCAATTATATCTTTTTCTATACGGCTCTGTTGTCGATGCCGTTAGCCGGATGGATTATGTCGTCGGCCAAGGGTTATCCGGTTAGTGTTTTTGGATGGTTTACCCTGCCGGATTTCGTCGATAAAAGTAAATCTCTAGCTGGATGGGCTGAGAAAGTTCATGAAGTTCTGGGGTATATTTTGATAGGAGCCATTACAATTCATCTGGCCGGAGCGCTCAAACATCACTTTATAGATAGAGACGAAACGTTGAGTCGCATGGTTCCCGCTAGAAAAAAGGAAACTAAAAAGTGATAATACGTACGGCTATTTCTGTTTTATTGCTGCTTCTTATTTCTTTTCCTGCCTGGGCTGAGTGGAAGATTGATCATGAACGGAGTCGTCTTGTTTTTGAGGCCACGCAAATGGGCGCTGTTTTCACAGGAACATTTCCTTCCTTTGACGGTGATATATTTTTTGATCCGGAAAACCTGGAAAACAGTCATGTAAGAATTGTTGTTAATCTTGCGGCGGTGGATACGCAGAGTACGGATCGTGACCAGTATATTCTGATGGAAAACTGGCTTTATACCGAATCGTTTCCGGAATCTGTTTTTGAAACGATAAAATTTGAAAAAAAAGAGGAAAATCAATACCTTGCCCATGCTAACCTAACGATTAGGGGCGTTACTTTGCCTGTTCGTCTTCCTTTTTCCCTTTTTATTTCTACAGATGAGGCCGGTAATAAACTTGCAAAAATGGAGGGTAACTTGACATTGAACAGGTTGGCTTACGGTGTAGGGCAGGGAGAATGGGAAGACACGAAAATGGTGGGAAACCCTGTGATAGTAAGCGTTTCCCTTACGGCGTTAGAAAATCAATAGTACCGTGTCAGAGCTCTTTGAGCGGGTTATGCCTTCTGTTTGGAAAAAATATCCCTGATAGGGACTATTCTTGAAAGAAGCGCTGAGGTAATCTTTTACCATGAGGACATTATTTCATCTTTGGCTCCATCCTTTTTCACGCAAGGTGCGTATGTCCTTGTCGGAAAAGGGTCTGGATTTTGACCTGAAGATAGAAAAGGTCTGGGAACGCCGTACGGAGTTTCTGGCTTTGAACCCTGCCGGTGATGTCCCTGTTCTGGTTGAGCCGGACGGTACAACGATTGCCAATAGTCAGGTTGTTTGTGAGTATCTCGAAGAAGTTTATCCGGAAAAGGATTTGCTGGGTGTTGACCCTGTGCAACGGGCGGAAACCCGGCGGCTGGTAAGCTGGTTTGACGTTAAGTTCAACCGTGAGGTGACAGATAATCTTGTGGGGGAGAAGCTGATGAAGCGTTTCCTAAAGCTGGGTGAACCGCACGGCCCGTCTATCCGCGCGGGTCACGCCAATATCCATTATCATCTGGATTATATCGGCTTTTTAACAGAAAAAAGAGAATGGCTGGCCGGTGAGCAGTTTTCTCTGGCTGATATTGCTGCCGCTTCGCATTTGTCCGCTATTGATTATATCGGCGATGTGCCATGGGAAGAGCATCAGGCCGCACGGGAGTGGTATGCCCGTATTAAATCCCGCTCAAGCTTTCAGCCTTTGCTTGAAGACCGTATTCCCGGCTTTACACCCGTGGAGCATTACGAAAATGTCGACTTCTGAACAGGATAACCGTCTTTTTTGCTTTGGGTATGGCTATAGCTGCGATTATCTGGGCTATGAATTGCAGAAAGCAGGGGAGTGGCGTGTTGCGGGGACAACGCGGGATTCTGAGAAAAAGGCTATGCTTAAAAAGCGGGGAATTAAGGCGTTTATTTTTAATTACGAAAAGCCTCTCGATGACCCCCGTAGTTTTCTGAGCGGTATAACGCACTTGCTTATTTCAACGCCGCCGGGAGATAAGGGGGACCCTGTTTTTTTAATGCATGCGCAGGATATTTTGAGTATCCCGACATTGCGTTGGGTTGGTTATTTGTCTTCGACCAGTGTTTATGGTGATCGCGGCGGAGACTGGGTTACGGAAGCAACTACACTTCAACCAGATACAAAACGCGGTTCACGCCGGGCTAAAGCGGAAGAGCAGTGGCTCTCTCTTTACCGGTCTCAAAATCTACCACTTCATATTTTCCGGTTGGCGGGTATTTATGGTCCTGGCCGCAGTGCTTTAGATTCTGTCCGGGCCGGGCTTGCGCGTCGTATTGATAAACCGGGTCACACTTTTAGCCGTGTTCATGTTGAGGATATTGTACAGGTTTTGACGGCCTCCATGAAAAACCCTTCTCCGGGCAGTGTTTATAATGTGAGTGATGATTACGCCAGTGCCAGCCATGAAGTGGTGTCACATGCCTGTGCGCTTTTGGGAAGAGATCCGCCCCCCCTTGTTCCTTTTGAAGAGGCCGATATGGCGCCCATGGCGCGCAGTTTTTACGCCGACAACAAACGTGTTGTAAACGATAAAATAAAGTTGGAGTTGGGGGTCGGTCTTAAATATCCGGACTATATTACGGGAATACAAGCCTGTCTTGATGCTGAGCAACATGCATCCGTTGATGATATGAGCGAAGCCTGATTTTAAGCTGTTTTTTCTTTGTTTTTCAGGCAGTCATAGGCATTATACGGTAAACGTACAGTCACAGTTGTTCCTACGCCGACTGTGGATTCAATATGTAATGACCCGCCGTGAAGCTCTGTTAAATCTTTGGTAATAGAAAGTCCCAGCCCGGTTCCTTCATGCTCACGCGTGTAATGGCTGGCTGCTTGTTCAAATGGGCGTGTGATACATCGTATTTTATTGGCAGGAATGCCGATGCCGGTGTCACGGATTTTCACCGAGAGGTAATCTTCTCTTTCAATACATTCTATGCGTACGGACCCTTCGGGCTCTGTAAATTTGACGGCATTAGAAAGCAGGTTTAGGAAAATTTGCATAAGTGCCCGTCGATCGGCAACAAGGGTCAGGTCTTCATTGGTGATATCAATGGCAATTTTAATTTTGGCGTCCAGTGCGCGGCCTTCCATCATGTGAACGGCCAGACGGATGAGCTTGGTAATTTTCAACTCCTCCAGATCCAGCTCATATTTACCGGCTTCTATTTTTGACATGTCTAGTATGTCGCTGATGAGATCCAGCAAATGCTCACCACTTTCCCTGATTCCGGTAATGTAATCCAGATAACGTTCTGTGCCTATTGGCCCGAGAAGCTGTCGCTGCATCATTTCAGAGAATCCGATAATAGCATTGAGGGGGGTTCGCAACTCATGGCTCATATTGGCCAGAAACTGCGATTTTGAAGCGTAAGCTTGTTCTGCTGCTTCCTTGGCTTCATAAAGCTCACGTTCATAAAGCGTACGTTCGGTAATGTCCTGCATAACGCCGAACAGGGCAATCACGTCTCCTTCTTCATCCTTTTCACATTTACCTTCGCAACGGATAAAACGAACCTCTTTATTAGGGCGGATAACTCTAAAGTCCATATCGTAATTATTTTGTTCAATAATTGCCCTCTGAAAGGCTTGCATCAGGCGGCCGATATCGCGTTTGTGCAACATGTCGTTGATGCCTTCAAGAGTCGGCTTGAAGGCCTTTTGTTCTACACCGAAAATACGAAAGATTTCATCAGACCATTCAATGTCATCTGCACCGACAGTCCATCGCCAATGTCCCATACGGCCAAGAGCCTGTGCTTCACCGAGCTGTTGCTGCTGGCGTTGCAAGGTTCGTTCATGTTCTTTGACGGCCGTAACATCCCGGCCTACGGTGTAGATGGTATTGAGGCTACGCTTTTGACGCCATTCTATACAGCGTGTTGAGCCATCTTGTGCCAGAACCCGGGCTTCAAAATCGATAATTTGTCCTTCGCCTGTTTCATCATGCATCATGCTGTATAGAGAGCGTTGCACCTGAGAGCGGTCGTCCGGATGAACCATATCCATAAAGGTCATCTTTTGCAGTTCTTTATCCGTATAGCCCAGAATAGTATTAAAGCTGTTATTGACCCGGGAAAATGTACCATCGCGGTGGGATATGGCCATAACGTCATTAGACATGTTCAGAAAATGGCGCAGTTCGCCCTCATCTGTTTTTTTACCGATTTTGTGGAATGGCTTTTGTTTGTTTTCCTGAGAATCGAGCAGTTTAAGAATTTGTTCAGTAAGCTTCGGATCGGGTTTTATGGATTTTTTTTCTGTGACGTCCATACCGATCAGGAAACGCCGCCCATCTGCGCGGGATACTTTATCAAAGCGGAATGTTGTTTCTCGTTCTGTGTCCTCGTTCTGTATTTCATGGGAGAAAAGAACGGTATGGCTACCCTCATTGATAGCATCGATGTAGGTTGCGTCACCACTGAACAGGCCCCGTTCATGCAAAACATCATCAGGATGAAGAAATTGTAGAACTGTCGTCAGCGACTGGCCTTTGATTTGATTTTCAGAGATACAGGCTAATGTTGAAAAAGCCTTTGTGGCGTAAACGATATAGCCCTCTTCATCCACGACAAAACGTGCTTCTTCCTCATGGGAAGAAACAGGTTGTAGCTCTGATTCAGAGGCCGTTTTCAATTTTTTAGCTTTTCCCGCCATGCCCCTCATTTGACCATTGGTGTCTTATATAAAACAATATAAAGCAAAGCACCGGATAATGTGAAGTCTGCATCATAAGAAGTTAACAAAGTATTAACGTTTATATTTTATAGCACAGCCGTAAGGGGAGGTTTTTGCTGTTCTAATCGGTTTTCCATTGGATAGGTCTGTGAGTGCTGCTCGGACGTAATTGTGAGCCTTGTCCAGCGTTTTGGGGTTGGGGCCGGGCATGTCGTCAATTGCGCCGTCATAGGCCAATGTGCCATCCGGGTTAATGATAAACATATGAGGCGTAACGCGTGCGCCGTACAAATGGCCGATAGCGCCCTCCGGGTCAAGAAATCGTTCTGTTGCGTGGGATTCAGTATCCGCTATAACAGAATTGGCTTCTTCCGCTGTTGTATAGCCTTGTCGTCCCGGGGCTGAGGACACAATGGATAACCAGACGATACCCTGCTCCACGGCCTCTTTTTGCAAGGACTGCATACTGCCGCTTCCGTAATGCTTTTTGACAAACGGGCATTCGTGATTGGTCCATTCCAGAATAATGGTTTTACCACGATAGTCATCCAAATTATGGGTGATACCGTGTGTGTCCGTTCCGATAAAGTCCGGTGCTTTCTCTCCGACTGTAACACCAGCAAATGCCGGATAGGTTAATGTAAACAAGACAAAAGCAACAAGCGGTGTTTTTAAAAATTGTTTCATAGTGAATTCTCCATGGTTTGGGCCATAATGCCCGGTGTTAAAATTTGTGGCAGGATAGCGGGCTCAGGACGTTGCCCTGTTTCCTGATTGCGCCCACCGTAATAAATATAAAGCGGAACACCGTTACGGCCATATAGGGCCAAAAAATCGGTAATATCAGGGTCGCTGTTCGTCCAGTCTCCCTTTAGGTACTTTACGCTATTGTCTTTGAATAGCTTTTTCGTTTCCCGTGTGTTTAGAGCAACCCGTTCGTTGATTTTGCAGGTGATACACCAGGCCGCTGTCATGTTAATGAAAAGCGGAGTGTCTCCTTTTTCAAGTTCGTCAAACCGGCTCTGTGTATAGGATTCCCACTGTTCATTTTGAATCGAAACAGATGGGCGCGGTGTTTCTTGTCCCCGGTCTTCGGCTATGATGGCAGAGAGAGAGAAGGCGATCGTAAAAATGGCAAAAGCCCGGAGAATAGCTTTACCGGGATTCTTTTCCGGGGCAATTCTAAATAGCCAGACTGCAAAAGCGATAGATACCATGCCGCCCAGTGCTGAAAAAACGCCCATTGTACTGCTTTGTTGCGTATAAACCCAAACCAGCCAGACGGCAGAGCCGTACATAGGAAAGGCCAGAAATTCCTTGAATGTTTTCATCCAGTGGCCGGGCTTGGGAATCATGCCGCGTAAGGCCGGAACAAAAGAGAGCAAAAGATAGGGTAGTGCGAGCCCCAGCCCCATAAACAGAAATATCCCGAAGGAGACAGGGGTTGATTGTGTTAAGGCAAAACCGATTGCAGCACCCATAAAGGGGGCCGTACAGGGTGTGGCAACGATGGCGGCCAAAAGTCCTGTGAAAAAAGAGGCGGCATAACCGCTCCCTTTAATCCATTTTGCCCCGGTGTTGGTGATTTCTCCTGTGACGTCAAAAAAGCCGGAAAGATTCATCCCAATAGCAAAAAGAAGCCATGATAAAATTAGGACAACAAGAGAATTCTGGAGTTGGAAGCCCCACCCTATATGTACCCCGGCTTGCCGAAAAAACATAAGGACTCCGGCAATGAAGGCAAATGAGACAAGAATACCGGCTGTGTATAACAAACCGTGAATACGCGCTTCCCGCTCATGCTTGTCGCCCATCCTGCACAATTTGAGGGCTTTTATGGATAGAACGGGGAACACGCAGGGCATGAGATTTAGGATCAGACCGCCCAGCAAGGCCAGTAAAAGAGCGGGCAGCAGTGTGATGTGCGATGTTATAACTGGTTTTAAGGCAGAGTTATCGGATGCTTTCTGTTTTTTTTTATGCGCTTTTTGTTGTTCTACCGTTTTCTGCCAGACAGGGTCCGGCGTGGCTAGTATCTCTATGGATCGGCGTATACCTTGGGTGTCATGATAAACGAAGAGGGCTTTGATTTCAGAGAGGTCATCCAGAGGGCGACTATCCCGCATTTGGTAGCTTGTGATAGTCGTTAGTCCATTATTTTGTAAAAATTCCGGTACAGCCGGTGCTGAATTTAGAACAAGGCCCCATTCATAAGGTATAAAATCCATACCCGTATTCGGTGCAGCGTTGGAGAGGACGCCGGGATCCTCGAGAGGAAGGTCAACGAGAAGAAATTTGCCTTCTTCCCGGAAGCGTGCGTTCCAGTTTACGGTGCGTGGCAAATGGTCATAAGCTTTATCGATCAAGACGGCGTTATCTGTTTCTTCCTGTTTTGGATCGTTTAGCGTCAAAGAATGCGTGCTGTATTCGGGAATGCATATGTCGGCACAAACCAACAGAACGATATTGGCCTTAAAAGTGAGAGAGCCTTCTTTCAGGTCGTAAGGTGCTGTTATTTCTTGCAAAAGGATAGCTTCGTGCTCATAGCCGTAGCTTGTCAGTGTGTCGATATCTATTTTTTTAGGCGTAGGCCACTTTATATCACCGGCTTCAAACCCTTTCGGCAGTTCCCATTCAATACCTAGGGGTTCTCCGGAATCACCCGGATTGACCCAGTAAGTATGCCAGTCGGACTCAATCTTTTGTTCGATAGCGACAAAAATTGTTTCGCCTGCTTCAATAATTGTTCTTTCGGGTATCAGACGGATTTGGGCATGGTCTTTCGCTTGCGCGGAGGCCTGCTGCGACAGCATGATAAGAAATACGGACAAAAGTAAAAAACGGAGACCATTCATAATTATTCTACCTTAGTTATAAACCCTTACAGTGTAGCTTATGCCTCATTCATGGCAATCTCTGATTTTCTTTTTCTTTAACCAATTCGTGTTAGCTTGACAAGGCGTTACAGTCGTGGAGAATTAAGTATCCGGGGAGCCGGAGGAGAATGAGGATCTGGGGTTTTTTAAAACATATTCATCAGGAGGCTTCTATGTCAGGACAATCGCAAGAAAAAGCAGGTTTTGCGGGTAATGAACCTTTATGGAGTCCTGATGCGGAACAGATTGAGAAATCACGTTTGACAGCGTTTATGAACAGGGTTTCTGACAAAACCGGAAAAGAATTTAGTGATTATCGGGCTATTTCAAAGTGGTCGACAGATCATTCGGAAGAATTCTGGTCTGAAATCTGGGATTTTTGCGGCATTATTGGCGAAAAAGGTACTGTCGTTCTGAAAGATGGCGATAAAATGCCGGGTGCTCAGTTTTTTCCGGACGCTAAAATTAATTTTGCCGAAAATCTGTTGCGCCGTCGTGATGATCATCCGGCACTTATTTTTCGTGATGAAACGGGCGGGGAACGGAGCCTCACTTTCAATCAGCTTTATGATGAGGTCAGTAAGTGGCAGCAGGCTTTTAAAGAGGCCGGGATTGAAAAAGGCGATCGTGTGTCCGGTTATATGCCGAATATGCCGGAATCTATTATTGCGATGTTGGCGGCAACATCTCTGGGGGCTGTCTGGTCTTCAGCATCGCCTGATTTCGGCGTGAATGGCGTTGTCGACCGTTTTGGACAAACCGAGCCCAAGATTCTGGTTACCGTAGATGGTTATCATTACAACGGCAAAAAACTCGATATTTTACCTAAGGTCAAAGAGATTCAGCCACAGATCAAAAGTCTGGAAAAGACGATTATTGTTCCCTTTTTAAATGACGACCCTGATTTGTCAGGTATGAACCAGACGATCACGGCGGGCGATTTTACTGCTTCCTTCGCGTCGCAGGATATTGAATTCAATCGTGTCGATTTCAATGAGCCGCTTTTTATTATGTTTTCCTCCGGCACGACCGGCGCGCCGAAATGTATTGTTCACGGTCATGGCGGAACTTTGATGCAGAATCTGAATGAACACCAGATGAATTGCGATATGAAGCCTGATGAAAGGCTTTTTTACTTCACGACATGTGGCTGGATGATGTGGAACTGGCTGGTTGTCGGTTTGGCGAATGAGACGACATTGCTGCTTTATGACGGTTCTCCTTTCTACCCGGATGGTAATGTTTTGTGGGATTTTACGACCAAGCATGATTGTAAGTTGTTTGGTACGTCGGCTAAATATATTGATGCTTTGAAAGCCAATCAGGTTTATCCCGGCGAAACACATGACCTGAGCGCTCTAAAGCTTATTACATCGACGGGTTCGCCGTTGGTGCCAGAAAGCTTTGATTTTGTGTATGAGAAGATCAAAAAAGACGTACAACTTGCGCCTATTTATGGCGGGACTGATATTATTTGTGCTGCCTTTGGAATCGGTAACCCCATTTCACCGGTCTGGCGTGGAGAAATGCAGGGGCAGGCGCTGGGTACGTGCATAGATATCTTTGATGAAGACGGGCACTCTATACCGCCCGGCGGCGGTGCGGGTGAATTAGTGCTAACAAAGCCTATTCCTTCTATGCCGGTGGGCTTCTGGAATGATACGAACGGCGAGAAATACCATGATGCTTATTTTGACATGTTTCCTGACGTATGGCGGCATGGCGACTGGGCTGAATTGACATCTCATGGCGGGGTTATTGTCACAGGTCGTTCGGATGCGACACTAAATCCCGGTGGTGTCCGTATAGGGACGTCTGAAATTACAGGCCCGGCCGACCAGACGGATGGCGTGAAGGAGAGCATGGCGATTGGGCAGGACTGGGAGGGCGACGTACGGGTTGTTCTCTTCGTTATTTTTCAGGATGGCGTGGCTCTGAACGAAGATATGGAAAAAACGATCAAGGGTAATATCCGTAAAGACGGAAGCCCACGACATGTACCGGCTAAAATTATCCCTGTTAAAGACTTCCCCCGTACGCGTAGCGGAAAAGTTTCTGAATTGTCGGTCAAAAATATTCTTCATAACAGGCCAGTTAAGAATGTTGAGGCGCTGGCCAACCCGGAATCGCTGGCGCTTTTTAAAGACTTGCCGCAGTTGCAGGAGGGATATTCCGAAAAACAAAAAACCTCCTCTCCCGCTGTCGGAGTTTGATCGGATTATGCGCGGTTATTTTGGTATCGGTGTAGAAGAAGTCAGCAAAGAAGGCAATGTAGGCAATCTTGTGCGTTCTGCCCATGCTTTCGGGGCGAGTTTTTTCTTTGCGATTGCGCCGCATGTTGATGTGAAGGCTCTGCGTGTGTCCGATACCTCCGGTGCTTTCGACCATGTGCCTTATTATCAGTATGATAGTCCGGAACAAATGGACTGGCCGCAAGGCTGCCAATTGGTCGGTGTTGAATTGATCGAAGATTCGATAGAATTGCCCAGTTTTAAACATCCTGTACGTGCCGCGTACGTTTTGGGGCCTGAAATGGGCAGCCTTTCACCAGAAACGTTGAAACATTGTGACTTTACGGTTCAAATCCCGATGAAGTTCTGTGTGAATGTCGGTGTGGCCGGGGCTCTTGTTATGTATGATCGCTTGCTCTCCATGGGTCGTTTTGCAGATCGTCCCGCCCGTGCCGGCGGTCCGATAGACCCGATAGCCGAACATATTCATGGCCCGCGCCGCATTCAGAGAAATAGAAAATAAGGTTTTTAAAGGTGGGGTTTTATGCGCTTACAATTAACGATTTCTGACCCTAGCGCCGGAAGAAACTGTCAAATATCTGGTCAATCCAACCCGTCATAACTGTAACGGGATCAGTGACAGCAGGGCCTCCGGCGATAAGGCACAGGCAGCCTTCTTCATTGTCAGCAACAGGCTGTTCATTGCCGTATTCATCCGGCATAAAAAGATCACCGCGTTCATAAGTGTGGGTTTCGTAGTGAAAGCGTCCTTCTAAAATCAGGATAATGCGGGGGTGATAGCCTGTACGTCCAAATCCTTTTGTACCGGGCAGGAGCTTCAGGAGAAAAACCTTACTGCGGGGGCAGGAAACGGGGATATTAAATATGTGAATTTCTTTGCAGGTTTTTTGCCACTGAAAAGGATGAATGCTCATATATTGGCAGATCGGCGCGGGCAAGGAAAGGGGTGCCGAGAAACCCGGTGGCGGATCTGCTTTATTACAGGGCTGTATTTCAAGACATTCTTCCAGACGGTTTAATACGGCATCAAGGCTCTCCTCTGCCATGGAAACGGGGTTGCAGCAATCATTCATTAGTGCGCCGCCCAGTGATTCATATTGTGAGACATAGCGTTTTGCTCGTGGGGAGATTGTAATATGTGAAGCGACAAGAAGAGCACAGCCTTCATCGAGAACGCCGCTGGCATATTCCATCAGGAGCGTGTCATAGCAAAAACCTTCCTGTTCGTCGTGATTCTGATTCATCGTTCTATTCCTTTTAAACTATGCCGTAGGCGTTCCAGTGCCAGTCTGATTCTCGATTTGACAGTGCCCAGTGGTAAACCCGTTTCCTGTGCTATATCTTGATGTGTTTTTTCTTCGAAAAAAGATTGGCGGATCAACGCGGCCTGTTCCTTTGGCAATTCTAGAATTGCTGCCGCCAGAGTTTTTTCTTCTTCAAGATGAATGCTCTGATCATCCGGTAGCAAAGGGGCTTCTGTTCCTGAGAACATGGGGTCGTGGATATCAGGCGCCGGTCGGGCTGTTTTGCGCAGGAAATCAATCCGTTTGTTTCTCGCAATGGTAAAAAGCCATGTGCTGGCAGCCGCTTTGTGAGGGTCGTAGGAAGAGGCTTTGCTCCACGCTGTTAACAAGGTCTCTTGTGCGACCTCGTCTGCTTGTTCCGGGGACAGACCGCCCTTCATCAAAAAAGACTTAATGCGCGGTGCAAAATGTTTAAAAAGTTGAATAAAGGAATCCCGATTTTTTGTTTGGCCGATATCGACCAACAGATCCTCGAATGTCGAAGAGTCTTGCTTTTCTGCGTCCATAAAAGGATTAAGCAGGTTTTCTTTGTTGTGGTAAAGCGAATAACTCACATTTTCTCCTTTGTTATGTCGTCTTTATACGATCCGAAGGAAAAAACAGATCAAAAATTTTTGTGTTTAAAGATGATGGAACTAGGGTATATAATGGGCTTGAGTATTTCGCACTCAATTGTAGTATGTTCTTCATGACTCTCCAGATCAGGAACCCGTTCATGTATAAAAAATCTATTGTCGTCATAAGTCTTTTTGCAGGGCTTTTACTGTTGTTTTCTTCTTCATTTGCTTCGGCGGCAGAGCCGCGGCTATTGGGAACCTATGGCGAATGGTCAGCCTATGTGTTTGTAGAGGAGGGTAATAAAGTCTGTTATATGGCCAGTCAGCCGAAAAAGGCAGAAGGGAATTATAAACGCCGGGGTGAAATTTTTGCCTTGATTACGCATCGTCCGACAGAAGGCACGAAGAACGTATTCAGTTATATTACCGGTTATTCCTATAAACCGACCAGTGACGCTACCGTTAAGATCGATAGTGAGCGTTTTACGCTTTTTACACAGGATGATATGGCCTGGGCACCGGATCCTGATACGGATAATAATCTGGCAATGGCAATTCGAAAGGGTTCAAATATGGTTGTAAAGGGAACATCTTCACGGGGTACTGTAACAACGGATACCTTCAGTCTGAACGGATCGGGCGGCGCTCATGATGCTACGTTACAGGAATGCGGTCTAAAATAGGCGTGTAACCGTTATCAGGATACGAAAATGAAACATATTGAGGTCTCAAGAAAGATTCATTTGGCTAAGGAGGTTAAACCGGAGGAGTTGAAGAATGCTCTGGTTGGCCGATTAGAAAAAACGATTGAGATTGAAACGATTTCTGACGGTCTGGGTGAATTCAAGATCATGGGAACGACGGGTTCCCCTGCTAGTCTTACGCGCCATGCTCGCCTTGATCTGGATACCCATATTTTTTTTGATAAGAAGGAAAATGTTGTCCGTATACTGATTTCAGGATTTTCCCGAACGGCGCGTTCGTTGACTATATTATACTGGATCTTGTTTTTTTGTATGTTGCTCGTGGGCTTGTTGCCGGGATCTATCGAAACCAGTGCAGAGAGTAGCGGTGCTGTCGATGCTTTGGTTTTTCTGATTTTTGGTATTTATATTATTACAGATATTAATAAAAAACTTTCCGAACCGAAGGAGTCTCTTGAGACCGCTCTGGAATCTCTTGATACGACTTTTGGATAATATTCGGTGACAACAGGGTGTGGGGGAGGAGATTACCATTGGAATCGACGGAACCTCATGGTAGACGTGAGTGGATAAACCGTATTGTTGGTAAAATGAGGGGATATGCCTTTTTATTCGAAGGGTATAGGAAGAGATTTGTGAATCCACAGGCTATTCTAATGAAAGTGGGCCGTATCCTGCCTTTGCGGCATCGTTACGTTTTAACGCGACGGGATCGTCTGCGTTTGCGTTATGTTGTGCTGCCCTTTTTTCTTGTTGTCATGGCGGTTTCTGTTGCCGGCTTTTCAAGTCATTCACGGGCTGTTTATGTGGTTCATCACGAAAATGAACCCAAGGCCTCTTCTTTATTGGCCCGGCATGTTTCGACGGCACCTGATAAAACTTTACAAAACCATTATGAAGCTTCACAAAAACGCCTGAATCGATACGGTCAACAGCCTTTGATACCAGTCTCTGCCGTAGCGCCTTCTTTGCCGCAGCCCCGGGAGAAAAATATTAAAATTGGGCAGGGCGATACATTGACTGCCGTTTTGCAAAAAGCTGGCGTTTCAGGGACAGATGCCTACAAAGCGGTGAGCGCATTAAAAGTGCATTATGATCCCCGTAATATCCGTCCCGGTCAGGAGATGTATTTGCGTTTTGATCCGGTGGATGAAACCGGTAAAGATTATCGCTTTTCAACTATGAAGATTGCTGTTGATTCCCTGAAGACCGCCGGTTTAAAGCGCATTGATGACGGGGGCTTTCAATCTTTTATGGAGGAGAAAGAAACGCATCGCCGTCTTTATGCCAAAAAAGCCAATATTGAAGTGTCCCTGTATGGTTCGGCAGCCAAGGCAGGGCTTCCGGCGGCTATCATTGCAGAAGCTATTCATATTTTCTCATGGGATGTTGATTTTCAACGTGATATTCGCCGTGGTGATCTTCTGGAAGTTATGTATGAACAATATGAAACAGAGGATGGTGCCAAGCTTAAAAGTGGCGATATTATTTATGCACGGCTGAATGTAAACGGGCATGACGTTCCTGTGTATCGTTTTGAACTGGAAAAAGGTGAATTTGATTATTTCACAAAAGATGGAGCAAGTATCCGTAAGGCTCTGATGAAAACACCGATTGACGGTGCGCGGATTTCTTCCGGCTACGGTAAACGTAAACATCCGGTTTTGGGTTATAACAAGGTTCATAAGGGTGTGGATTTTGCAGCACCAACCGGGACTCCGATTTACGCGGCGGGCGATGGTGTGATTGACAGGGCTGGCCGCTGGAGTTCTTATGGTAATTATATCCGCATTCGGCATAATTCCTCACTTAAGACGGCTTATGCTCATCTCAAAAAATTTGCCAAAGGCATTACGGCAGGGAAACGGGTCAAGCAAGGACAGGTTATCGGCTATGTGGGAACAACAGGTCGTTCAACGGGCGCGCATCTTCACTATGAGGTTTTAAAGAACGGCACGCAAGTTAACCCCCGTAAGGTTAAGCTGCCGCAGGGCAAAACTTTGCAAGGTAAGTCGTTGCAGGCCTTCAAGGCGCATATGGAAGATCTGAACCAGCAATATGCAGGATTATTGCCCGAAACAGACACCCAATTGGCTGCGGCGGGAACGGCGCCCTAAAGCCGCTGTTCCGGTGGTTTTCCGCCGTCTGTCTTTGGTGACTGTGGCACAGGTGTCTTTTGGGGCACGGGCGCAGCATCTTTTGTATTTGAAAAGTCCTCACCAAGATTGCTTGGCGCCTTTGTCGGTTCAGGAATAGTGCTTTCTTGTGCGTTCATTTGCTCCAGCCGCTTTTTGAGGGCGACATAATCCATTTTTCCTGTTGAGAGTTTTGGTATATCCGGTACAAAATGAATATCTGGATCTTTTGGTAGACCGAGAATGGACTTATGGCTTTCCTGAGCCGCTTTGGTTAAATGTTCCCGTTTTAGAGCGGGGTCTGTTGTAAACAGGGCAAGGGTATCGCCTTTTTCGGGATTTCGTTGCAGGACGATACCGTGCTCGTATTCCGGTTTGGGCGATGCGCTTTTTGCGATGATTTCTACGGCATCCAGAGCAACCATTTCACCACCGATTTTGGCAAAACGTCCGGCCCGTCCGGCGATGCTGACATAACCTTCCGGGTTAATATTGATAATATCACCTGTATCGTGCCAGCCATTTTCCGGTTTTTGGATAATGCCGGGTTTGTCATGCTTGAGGTAGCCCAGCATGACATTGGGGCCACGAATATAAAGCTGTTTGCCCTGATTGATTCCTTCGACAGGCTCTAGCCGTCTTTCTATGCCAGGAAGAAAACGGCCGACTGTATTTTTTTCATGGGCAGTGGCTGTGTTGATCGTGACGACGGGGGAAGCCTCGGTCATGCCGTAACCCTGATTGGGGCGGACACCGAAGCGATTAACATAGGTATCGTATGTTTCCGGTTTAAGCCTTTCCGCCCCGGCAAAAATCATCTTTAATTGTGAGAAATCAGGAGCCTCAGCGTTGCGTGTATAAAGATTTAGAAAGGTATCTGTACCAAACATGATGGTGGAGTCATTATGATACACCGCTTTGGGGATGTTTTTGCCGTCAAGTGGCGAGGGGTATTGAAAGCTTCTCATACCCGATAACATCGGAATAACCAGTCCGCCGGTCAGGCCGAAAGCATGAAAAAGGGGCATGGCGTTGAAGACTTTGTCAGAGGGCGCAAAGGCTGTAACGCTTTTTACCTGTGCCACGTTGCTCAGAATATTTTTAGAACTGAGAGCAACGCCTTTGGGTACGCCTTCGGAACCGGATGTAAACAGGACAACGGCCGGGTCTTCGCCTGTTACAGGATGAGAAGGCCGGATTAGGCTGTTTTTAGCTTTCATCCGCGCCGCAACTTTAGAAAAGGGACCGATTTTCTCGCGTAAATCTTCCAGATAAACAATTTCTCGCCCGCTGCTTTTCAGCATTTCAATATCTTTTTCAAGGTCGGCCATTTTTACAAATCGTTTTGAGGTTATGATTGTTTTCAGGCAGGCTGTTTCTGTGCAGGATAAAGTTACCGCAGCACCGGCTTTGGGGTTCAGCATGGCTGGAACGCGACCATAGGCTTGCAAGGCCCAGAAGGCCGCCGCAGCACCACGGCTATTGGGCAGAAGAAAACCAACCATTTCTCCCTGCTCTGTTGTTTTATCCATCTGTGCTCCCAGAGCATAAGCGCCCGTCAGGAGGTCTTTATAGGTCATGCCTGTTTCTTCCGGGTCGTCAAGAATTTCACGGTCCATGCCAAAATTTTCGGCAGCTTTGTGGAGCTGGCTGATGAGTGTGTCAGACTTCTTAACAGCGGCCAGTGGTAATTCATACATGATGTCTTGCAGTTGTTGACTGCGTTGTTTCTTAAGCTCTTTTCTTTTAAGGCCATCCGGCAGATCCAGTTTACGCGGTTCCTGAACGGTTAATGTCAATTTAGGAAACCAGCGACGAGGATGATTTGTTGTTTGAGGCTCGCCGTAGGGCAGAAATTCGAAACCGTCAAGATGTACAGGTACGATATGCGCATCGGCATTATCGGCAATGGCGGCAGCCCCATCAAATATTTGCATGATCGTACCGGTACGGGTCAGGCGTCCTTCCGGAAAAATCATGACGGGCTGACCGGCTTTGGCTAATTTCGTCATATCGCGTATTGCCCGGGGGTTGGCCGGGTCGATGGGGAAGACATCTATAATGGAAAACAGGAATTTGCCGAAAAGTTTTTTGCTCCATTCATTATAGGTTTCTGTTTTAATGGCAAAAGCAGGGGAGTTCGGAAGCATGGCTCCTAACAGCATGCTGTCCATGTAGTTTACATGGTTCGCAACGATAAGGGTCGGTTTGCCTTCAAGCCCTTTGAAATTTTCCAGACCATGTATCTTGGCGCCGTACATAACCCGGAACAATCCTCGAAAGGCTGCTTTGGACACCCTGGAAAATTGATGCATAACCCATGATTTTTTTTTCAGGGTGTTTGTCTCTTTAGGCGTTTTTGTTTCGGGTGTGTCTATTGCTGTATCGACCATGGCTGTTTTCTTCCCATTAGAATTCATTTCATAATACCGGGAGGGAGGTTAGTCCATATGTTACGAAAAAGTCAAATTTTATGTCTATATCTGATCTGGTTTTCGTAAAAACCTGAAATAATAAATTATCATCAGGATAAGGGCCATACTGAACCAAAAGATGGCATATTGCAGATGATTATTACGCGGCATCTTTTTTTCATTCTGTGGCAGGGGGTATGACCAGGTATCCAAGCCCTGAAGAGTGTTCTTTTCTTCGTACAAAATAGACGGAACGACTTTTGTCAGTCCAAAATGGCGGACGATTTCGTCTATGTTCAGTCTGTACCATTTGTTTGTATCCGGTTTATTCTGCGGTACAAACATGTTGGGTTTTTCAGGCTGTCTGATAATACCTGTTATTGTGCCGAGGTCTTTTGGGCGCTTGATATCGTTAAGGCTGTTCAGGGGTGCCCACCCCCGGTTCACAAGAATGATGCCGCCTTTTTCCATTTGTAGGGGCGTTATAACATGATAGCCGGGCGCGCCTTTATGCGTACGTGGGGCAATCAGGATTTCTTGTTCATGCATAAAAGTGCCCGTGACAACGCCGCGTTTGAAGAATGAGTCGGCTGTTTCAGGCTCAGACATCAGAATTGCATAGTTCAGTGGATTATTTGCGGAGTCCTGCTCATAGGCCCGTTCAATTTTTTCAACGATCTCTGTTTTCCATGACAGCCGTTGTATTTGCCATGTTCCCAAAGCACATAGAATAGCAAGGCTTACAATTGTCCAGACTGTAGCCCAAAATGGAAAACGCATGATGGTACGCAAGGCAAAGATTACCTGTGATAATGGCCGTAAGAATGGTCATTGTGAGGGCCGGCATTAACCGAAGAAGCAGAAAAGCCAAGAGCCAGAATGGTTGCGGCAAGACCCGCAGAAACTTTTTTTATACTCACAGCAAGTACTCCCTTTACGCCAAAACCGCTATTATAAAAACATCATGTATTTATAGATCAACCCAAAATATATGTCAAATTACAGTCCGTTTTTATCACCGGGACGGTGTTTGAATTGCAGGGCAATAACATAGGCTTTTAAAGGGCGCAGCATGCCCAGAGTTAGCCCCAATGCCACGCTTGTCCAGAGGAGAGCATGAACCCACAGAGCGAGCCCAAACAACCACTCCACAAGCAAGGCTAACGGTACAAGTGCAAAGCCCAGAATAAAGATAAGAAAGACAGCAGGACCATCGGCGCTATCATTCCCAGCTAGTTTAAGGTTACAGGCCGGGCATTGTTCCTGCACTTTCACGCTCATTATGCCGGCATTATACAAGTCACCCTGCCCACAGCGCGGGCATTTACAGGCCCATGCTGTTTGAAGAGGCGTTGGTGTGTTCATTAAGAAGCTTATCCGGTGATTTCAGGGTGTACGCCAATGAGGCCGCCCCAGACATAAACAGCCAGAAACAGGAACAACCACACGACATCGACAAAGTGCCAGTACCAGGCCGCCGCTTCAAAGCCAAAATGGCTCTCCGGCGTGAAATGTCCCTTTTCTGTCCGGAAATAACATACGGCCAGAAAGATTGTGCCGACAAAGACATGAAAACCATGAAAGCCTGTGGCCATGAAGAAGGTTGAGGGATAGATACCTTCCGTAAAACCGAAATGAGCATGGGCATATTCGTAAACTTGAAACCCAAGAAAAATTATACCCAGCACCACAGTTAGGCCCAGCGCCTTGACAGCGTCATACTTGTTGCCGTGCAGGATCGCATGATGTGCCCATGTTACCGTGCAACCGGAAAGAAGGAGGATCATGGTCATAAGAAGCGGTAGATCAAAGGGGTCTATAGTCTGTATCCCTTCCGGCGGCCAAACATTACCGATTTCTGTGACCGGAAACAGGCTGGCATTGAAGAACGCCCAGAAAAAAGCGACAAAGAACATAACTTCAGAGGCAATAAACAAGGTCATACCGTAACGCAGGCCGATTTTGGCTACGGGTGTATGGGCCTTTTCTGTCACAGCTTCGAAAATGACGTCTTTCCACCAGAAAAACATGACAGCGAGAACACCGGCAAGGCCCAAAACAACGCCCTTTAGGCCAAATTCAAAATTTCCTAATTTTATATCATGCATAAACAGCAAGGCGCCAATGGCAAGAATACCCGCGGCCAGTGAACCGAGAAGAGGCAGGATACTAGGCCTGACGATATGATAAGGATGCGGTTTTCCTGTTGTGCTGAATTCAGTGTTTTCGGCCATAGAAGTTACTCCGTAAAAGATGCGTTTTCGGATGATATTGCGGGTTCATTGTAAAAGGCTTCGAGCGCTTGTTCAAGCTCTGGCGACTCGGTTTTAAAAAAACTGTATGAGAGTGTGATATTTGAGACATCATCCATATTGGGGTCTTCATCAAGCGCCGGGTCAACATAGAACAGAACAGGCATGGAAACCTTTTCTCCGGGTTGCAAAATTTGCTCGTCAAAACAAAAGCACTGAATTTTGTGAAAATACTTTCCGGCTTTGGAGGGTGTGACATTAAAAAGAGCCGTCCCGGCGACGGGGTTTTCTTCTTTATTAAGGGCTGTGTAGGCGATAAGGGCTTTCTGACCGAGACGGGTTTTAACCTGCCTTTGCTCCGGTGCAAAGTGCCAGTTGAGCTGACGGCCGGTATCGGCGTTAAATTTAACGGTTATGGTGCGCTCCAGAATTTCAGACGGTGCGCTTTTCGTTCTTTGTGTCGTGCCGCCAAACCCTGTTACGCTGCAAAATAAACTATAGAGCGGTACAAAGGCAAAGGAGAGCGCCACCATACCAACGGCAATGCTCAGGACAAAAAGCCCCAGCCTCTTGTTTTTACGGTCTATGTCAGCGGGATTGTTCAAAATTTATTCGGAGTCTTTATCGCCTTCAAGAGAAGGCAACGATTCCATCACTGTGGGGGCTTCATCTTCTTCTTGGTCAGAGGCGTGCTTTTCTTTTTTTTCTGTCTGTTCTTTTTGCGCTTCTTCTTCCCTGATTTGCCAGTTGCCCTGCCAGCTTTCAAAGGCCTCATCAACCTGTTGCTGATGAAATTTTCTATCTTCAATAAACACCGAGTCCAGATCAGCGCTATGGGCCATACGTACCATAGCGGTGATCCAGATCAGTGCGCACCACCCAAAAATCAGGGCCAGAACGACATAGTTCTTGGTGCGTTTTTTCTTATGTAGCTCGCCTATTGGCATAGATTACATACCATGAGGGTTGGAATGTCCGTGTCCACCCTGACCGCTGTGTCCATGACCGTGGCCGTGAGTCTCTTTTTTATGCTCATCCATTTGGTCTTTGTGGTCACCGACATGGCCTGCGTGTTTGCCCATTTGGTCTGTATGCTCACCCATTTGGGCTGTGTGCTTGCCGATTACGCCGGCATGCTGCGTTGCCATGAAGTCATTGACCAGTACTTTCGCGCCTTCCAGATCACCGCTATTCAGGGCGGTCTGAACGGACATCATCACATCATGAGCCATTTTATTAAGGTCATGCGCATCTTTGTTAAAATTATGCGCACTTTCTTGGCCATCATGAGATTTTTTTAAACCGTCATGCATTTTTGTGTGGTTTTTACCATGGTTTTTACCGTGATCGCTCATGTCATGAGCTAGTGCCGGGGTCGAAACCAGCGCAAACATTATTGCAGCTGGTATCATTGCTTTCTTGAGATTCATAGCGATACTCCCTTTTTCTTTTTCAACCGATTGAAACAGAATTCTTCATGACAAGCATGAAGAAACCATAGTCAATGTAATGAAATGGGGTCCTAAGTCAAGCGGCGATCATAAACGCCAGAAACAAGGCAAAAAGATAGAAAACGGAATAACCGAACATCAGTTTTTCGCTTTTATGTGTCGGGTCTTTCAGAACTTTTATAGCTGTAAAGATGAAAAATAGGCCCATAAGAAAAGCAGGAACGCCGTACGTCCATCCTGTGAATCCTAGAAACACAGGGGAAAGTGTCAGGGGCAATAGAACAAGTGTATAAAGCAGCATTTGTATTTTTGTGGCGCGTTCACCTGCTATGGCAGGCAGCATGGGAATGCGCGCGCGTTTGTAGTCCTCATTGGTGAACAGGGACAAAGCCCAGAAATGGGGCGGCGTCCAGAAAAAGACAATGGCAAATAAAATAACAGGAAAAAGCGTGACATCACCTGTTATGGCGGCCCAGCCGATCAGGGGCGGAAAGGCTCCCGCCGCTCCGCCGATAACAATATTTTGGGATGTGCGGCGTTTTAACCAGATCGTGTAGACGAAGACGTAGTAAAAATTAGCAAAAGCAAGCAAGCCCGCAGCCATCCAGTTCAGGGCCAGACCCATCGTCATAACGGAAAATAATGAGAGTATGATGGCAAAACTTAAAGCTTCGTCCGGGTTGATGCGTCCCATGGGGAGAGCGCGGTTCTGTGTTCGTTTCATAACAGCGTCAATATCGCGCTCATACCACATATTAACGGCGCCCGCAGCGCCGGCTCCGATAGCCAGAGAAAGAACAGCGACAGCGATCAGGAAAGGGTGTGTGCTGGAAAACCCGGGAGCAAGACACATACCGGCAAATCCTGTAAAGACGACAAGGCTCATAACACGGGGTTTGAGCAGGGAAAAATAGTCCCCCACGCGGGATTCTATAACATTGTTTTCTTTTGTTGATAGAGCTTCAGTCATGAGAGATGTCTAACATACAGCCCAAATCCGGTAAAGCTTTATGCCGGACGGGGATCTAGTGGAGAAAAATCCAAAGTTCTAAGCAGGGATGGGTTGTTTTTCTGCAGGGGCGGAGCGGCCATATTCAAAAGGCTTCTTGCAAAGGGTGATTGAAGATCAGGGGCGATAATCGGCGCCGGCTCTTTTTCTTCGCGCATATGGTCCAGTATTTCTGTCATCTTGAGGTTGAGCTTTTCCATTTGCAGGCTTTTTGAGAAGGTGCGGCCCAACAAGGCGTTGCCCGCCATATAAAGCGCCTCTCGCGGATCTATTTCTATTAACTGCTCCAGTTTCCGGATAAAAGACGCAAAAGGATTATCCCGATATTCAAGAGTCAGGCTGTCCAGAGTTTCCGTCTCAGAATCACTGCCGCTATCCTGATCGACCAGAAAATCCGGCAGCAAGGTGTGACAATTAAACACGGGTTCTAGTTTAAAAATGGCCATAATACAGAAACGTACCATGTTAGTCCTGTATTGTGCAAACTTAAGCGGTTTGCTGTGAGTGTGCATAGAGAAGTGTCGTGAATTAAATTGGATTGACACTGGCGCTGATCTTATGTTTATAGCAGTTAACTGACTGACAATGTTTTGTTGAGCAGAGAGAACGGAAAGGAGACAGGCCATGATTTCACAGGAAAAGAAAACAGGCGGGTTTGTTAAGAGTTTCGTAAAAACTACCGCTGGTGGATGTTTGTTTCTCGTCTTTACGGCAGTCGCCGGAGGGTCGGTCGATGCCTATATTTCTACGTTTCCGGACAATAGAAACGACTCTCCGTTGGTTCTGGAAACGCGGGCCCTTACGTCAGTTTACAAAAAAGATATAACGACAAAAGAAGGCTTTTTGGAAGCTGTGAAATACAGGCGGAGCCTGTATGGCATTAAACTCAGACTTGCACCTGGCGTTACATTGTCCGGACTTGATTTGTCCGGCGCCAATCTGGATGGAGTTGACCTGTCGGGTCTGGACATGTCTGCTACTAATTTTAGCGGCGCCTCTCTTGTTTGGGCTAATTTAGCAGGGGCTAATTTGGTGTCAGCCCGTTTTCAGGGAACTGATATGAAAGGTGCCAACTTAGAAGGGGCTAACCTGAGGGGTGCTAATTTAAAGAGGGCTGTTTTGACAGGCGCGGACCTTCATGGCGCTAATCTGGAAGAAGCCGACTTGGAAGAAGCTAATCTGGAAGAAGCAACCCTGTCAGAGGCTGTTTTACGGCATGCTTTGCTTAAAAAGGCTGATTTGACCAGTATAAATCTTGCGGGCGCTGATTTGGAAAATGCCAGCTTATGGCGTGCCAATTTAGAAGATGCCCATGCCACGGGCGCGAATCTAAAAAATACCAATATGGCGTGGGCGCGTTTGATGGGTGCTGATCTGGAAGGGGCTAATCTGGAGAACACGAGTTTATGGCAGGCCGACCTTAGGGGCGCCTGTGTTAAAAATGCTAACTTGAAAAATGCTAACTTGATTATGGCAGATCTGCGGGGAACGGATCTGGAACAGGCTGATTTAGAAAATACAGATATGAAATGGACTTTGATGAAGAATGCTAATCTGAATAATGCAAAAATGACAGGAACAGATTTGGCCGGGGCTAATTTAGAAAATGTTTCGATTATCCTTAATCATACGATGTTGTTTACGAATTTCATGGGTGTGCAGAACTTAGAGAGTGCGCATATATCAACGGACACAGGTCACAATGTTAACGGTGTCAATATAGGTAGTCTGGGACGGTTGATTCCCGGCGGAACTTTCAAAAAAAATCCTTCGGAAGACGCAGTTCCCTTTTCCAGCATATATGACAGTTTGGTAAAGCGCGCACAAAAAGAAGGGCTATTACCCAAAGCGCCGCGATCGCTTCCCGGTCTTTATTTTTAAAATGAGCTGCGACGCTATTTTACCTGAGGTTGGATTTCAAATTGATGGAATGGTGGCGGGCTTGACAGTGTCCATTCCAAAGTCATGGTTTGCGGCTGCACATTCCAGTAATTATCATCCGCTTTTTTACCGCGTGTGAATGTGTAGATGGTCAGTCCCAGAAACCATAATGTTGAAAATCCTACCAGATAAGCACCATAAGATGAAATTTCATTCCAGCCGGCAAAATCATCCGGGTAATCCGGGTAACGGCGCGGCATACCGGCCATGCCCAGAAAATGCTGTGGGAAGAAGATCACATTGATTCCAATAAAGCTCATCCAGAAATGAAGTTTACCGGCCCATTCCGGATACATGCGACCGGACATTTTTCCGATCCAGTAATACCATCCGGCGAAAATGCCGAATATGGCACCAATGCTGAGCGTGTAATGGAAATGGGCTACGACGTAATAAGTATCATGCATGGCAATGTCCATACCGGCATTCGCCAGAACAACACCCGTTACGCCGCCCATGGTAAAGAGAAAAATGAACCCCATAGCAAAAAGCATTGGCGTTTTAAATTCAATCGAACCGCCCCACATTGTCGCAATCCATGAAAAGATTTTAATGCCCGTCGGTACGGCAATAATGAGTGTTGCGGCTGTGAAATAGGCTTGGGCATCAACCGGCATACCAACGGTAAACATATGGTGTGCCCAGACGATAAAACCGACCACACCGATTGAAATCATGGCATAGGCCATGCCCAGATAACCGAAGATAGGTTTTTTAGAGAATGTCGATATAACCTGACTAATGATTCCAAAGGCCGGAAGGATGATAATATAAACCTCCGGATGACCGAAAAACCAGAATAAATGTTGGAACAAAATAGGATCGCCGCCGCCTTCAGGAGCAAAGAAGGTTGTTCCAAAATTACGGTCGGTCAGAAGCATTGTCACGGCACCGCCTAAAACGGGAACGGCCAGAACCAGCAAAAAGGCTGTAACTAAAATACTCCAGCAAAATAAGGGCATTTTATGAAGCGACATTCCCGGCGCACGCATATTAAATATTGTCGTAATAAAATTGGCGGCACCTAAGATTGAGCTGGCCCCGGCGAGATGAAGTGCAAAAATGGCCATATCGACTGACATGCCGGGATGAAAAAGTTTGCTGGAAAGGGGCGGGTAAGCCGTCCACCCTACACCGGCTCCGGCCCCGACAACAGCTGATGCGGCTAGCAACAGGAGGGCAGGTACCAGAAGCCAGAAAGAGATATTGTTCAGACGTGGAAATGCCATATCCGGCGCGCCGATCATGATAGGTACAAACCAGTTACCGAATCCACCGATGAGAGCCGGCATCACGACAAAAAACACCATAATCAGGCCATGGGCCGTAATCAGGACGTTCCAGAATTGACCATCCGGGTTTCCGGCATCGTCCATTAAAAACTGAATACCCGGATTGTGCAGCTCCGCACGCATTATCATGGAAAACCCACCACCGATAAGGCCACTGGCAATAGCTAGGATTAGGTAGAGTGTTCCGATATCTTTGTGATTTGTCGAGCAAAACCAGCGGGTGAAGAATCCGGGTTTATGGTCGTGGTGGTCTGCACTCATTATTCAATATCCTCTATTTGTGCCAATTGGACGGGCTGATTCAAAATACCGGTTGCTGATGCAAAATCACGTTTTGCCTTTCTTACCCAGCGTTTAAACTCTTCTTTCGTAACGGCTTTAACCTCAATGGGCATATAGGCATGGTCTTTGCCGCATAATTCCGAACACTGTCCGTAATAGATTCCGGGCTTCGTGATGCGCACCCATGTTTCGTTCAAACGACCGGGTACGGCATCTTGTTTGATACCGAAAGCAGGCACAGCCCATGCATGAATAACATCGGCGGCTGTGATGAGTATTTGTATATTTGTATCAATGGGTAGAACGATCTGCGTATCCGTAGATAAGAGGCGTCTTTGCCCTTTTGATTCATCAATTTCATCATCCGGAATCATGTATGACATAAAAGTCAGGCCGTCATGGTCGGGATATTCATAGCCCCAATACCACTGATACCCTGTGATTTTCAAGGTCATTTCCGGTTCTACCGTGCGGTCCATAAAATAGATGAGCTTCATTGACGGTATGGCGATCACAATCAGGATAACAACAGGAACAACGGTCCAGATTACTTCGATCATGGTGTTATGAGAAAATGTTGCCGGTTTCGGGTTGGCCTTGGCATTGAAACGAAAAATCACAATAAGCAACAGCACAAAAACAAATCCGCCAATACCGCATACGAGATACATCAGCATGTTGTGCAACCTGTGAATTTCCTCTGCCACGGGTGAGGCTGCGGGCTGGAAACCCATTTGCCAGTTATGGGGGAAGGATTCTGCTGCAAAAGCTGCGCCTGCTGCGCCCGCTATAATGAAGGCGAGTTCTGCCAGTAAAAGCCAGAGATATTGTTTTTTCATGATATGTCTACTGCGTAATGATAAATGTGAAACAACACGGATTAATATGCCTGATTCTGGCTCCTAGATATACTCAAAAATAACGCTTGTGCAAGAGGGTAATGGATGAACACTGTGCCAATCTGCCGCAGTGACGGATGCTTTTTCAATAATGATTTGAAAAGATCTTGACAAACCGGTAAAAATATAGGAATATAGTCCTTATAAACACCCCGAGTCTGTCTCGCGGGTGTTTTTTTGTACCACACGCAAATGCAAACAAAGAGAACCATCATGAAAATAGAACTGAACAAACCCTTCGCCGGGAACAGCCCGGCAGATGAAGAAGACGTACGCGCCGTAAAACGTTCTCTGAACTGGCTTGGTCATTATACGCCCTTTAAAAAAACCGGGCTGACGACTATGCCGGATCACGACGTTTTTGAAGCCCTAAAATCCTTTCAGACAGAGCATGACCTACCCGCTACGGGCGCGGCCAAACCGGGCGATGACACACTCAAAGCCCTGAACAAACAAATCTCACAGAAATTGAAGGGGCAGTAACATGACCGGTAAAACATATATCTGGCGGACTGTCGGAGACAGCCGCACGCGCTCTGAACATGCCGACCGCGAAGGTAAGATATTCAGGTGGACAAATCCGCCGGAGGATGGCCACCCGGGAGAACCTTTTGGCTGCCGTTGCTGGGCGGAGGTTGCCGAGAAGAAACAGGGCCATACAAACTCACTGCCAAAGGGTTTGAAGCAGGAGATTATAACTGTTATTAACGCCGCATCAAAACAATGGGAAAAGATAGATTTTTCCCGCCATTTTTATTTTGGAAATGGACAAGGCGTTTCATTATCGCAAATTGGCCTTCTTGGGGCTGTCGTAGAAGTTGCGCAGAAAATTATCTTTGATCGTGTTAAAAATCAGGTTGCTAACAAAGCTAAAGACACTGGCTCAGGAAAACTTAATGATACTTTTGAACGCTCGTATAACTTTCAAGAAGCGGCTTTTTCACTAAGAAACGCTACTGTAAGAGGGCGATTTCAGGGAGATGTTAAAAAAGAAGGTGATCTACTCACCATTGACGTTGTTGTTGATTATTTATTTGACGAAGAATTTACAGATCCAGCAAATATAAGAGAAGAAGTTTTCGGCACATCCTCTTTTCAACAAGCTACAGATTTACAACTATTATTTACAGAATTTGGTGGAGAAGCTTACAAAATCACCGACTCATGGAGAACTAAAATTACGGGTTCTATAAAATCAACAAGCTAGAGGAATGATATTGTAATAAACAAACTCTTTAGCTGTTAAAAGTGGTGTCAGAAAAAGGAATCCACAATATTTACAGCCCATGAGTATCATAATAAAGTTCAGGAAAAAAAGGACAGATAAAAAGATCATAACATTGCTTATTATGCCATATTTCAGGTTATCTTTTATGTTCCACGAAGTCTGTTTATAAAAAATTCTCCAGCCATATTCCCACAGACCTGTATAGATAATTGATATTCCGGCATATTTCAGAAAAAAATAAAGGCCATAAACCCAACAGTCATAACTATGACCATTAAAATCATCAATAGTTTGCGTTCGTGCATAATCTAACGGTGCTGTCATAAAAGGTAAAATCAGGACTAAAACTAATAAACGCCATGATTTTAGCCATGCAGGAGCCCCCCCCTTAACGGAGAAGATTATAAACGGTACTAATAAAAGATAAATCCAGTACCAATAACCCAAATAATAAGACCAAAAATCCATCATCCAATCGTATCGGTGAATGAAGAGGAGATCAATATAACCCTGTGTTTAAGGTGCCGTTCCCGCTAACTATTTTTGTTGTCTTAGGTCTTGTATTTTTTCGTTTACCGCTTGTTCCAATTCTCTTTGATCGTCAATTATGATTTCTAATAACATAAAAACAGGATGATGACACAAACATTGAAAGAACAATAAAATGGCCAGCAAACAATATATCCGGCGTATGGTCGATGGTCACAGGATACAAGCGGTAACCACAGAACATTAAGGGGTGTTTTATCCGGTCTTCAGGCAGGGTAAACGGCCTTCTTCACGATGCATGGCCCAGCTTTTCTGTTGGTTGGCGAGTGTATTATAGGGCTCCGGATCTGCGGTCATGGCTTGGACTTTTGCTATTTGGTCCGTCATGCTTTTGAAGACATCGTACCAAAGCTGTGTGTTGGTCATACCGTTCTGAGCCTTAAAACGCAAATCTTCCAGCTTGTCAGCCGCGGCTGTTCCCTGATATTGCTGTTCCAGCATGGGCAGAAGATCCTGACGGAGAAAATCAAGCATCGTATGGTTTTTGGCACCGAACGGTATCTTCATATGCTGGTCCGTATGGTGAAAACGCTTGTCACCACGGTGATAAACGCCGAGTAGATTCTTTTTTATGGCCTGCTCTGCCGCCAGTGGGTCACTGATCAGGGGCAGGGCATATTTCTTTTCAAGACGGTCAATCATGGCGGCCCGTGCCGAGTCATTAAGGGCCAGCATTCCTATAATCAAAGCCATATTAGCCGTTGTTTCGGGGCTTGAATCAAAATCCCGTAATTCGTGCAATATGCCGTCACAACCTTCCGGCGGCAGCTTGTATTTAAAGCTCCACCAGAATTCAGACATGGCAAGTTCAAACTGAGCAACAGTTTCAGGGCCCAGTCCTTGCATATTGGCGGGCGCTATTTCCTGCCCCCGGGGAACAGCTTTGAAATTATACTCATGATCGTAATAGACGAGCATGGGTGCATGGAGTATCTCATCGAGCATCATATTCAGGAAGTCATGTTCATTGCGGGCGGCGAAGGTAAAATCGGGTATCAGACCGCGCTTGGTGTGGCTGTTTTTCGTGATAGTGCACAAATTTTGCCGCGATTGAAGTCCGGTATGGATACTGACGCGCTGTTCTCTGGCGTTTTGATAGGGTGGGCGGTTTTCCGTCAAGATCAGGAAAAAAGGCAACAACGCCGATTGCAGGCGTGTCATTTCAAAAGCATGTCGCAGGCTTTTGACACCGTGTGTTCCGTGAACGGATGTGTTGGCAACGGGATAAGAGTGGGCTTTTCTGCTCATGATGCGTTTAAAGCTTTCCATCATGATGCGTGGTCTATCGCAATAACCGTAATCATATTCCCGGCCTGAAATGATATTATTCATGCATTCAAGCGGTGTGGCAAAGGGCATGATGGCAAATGGAGACTGGATTTGCGGCGTTTCCAGTTCTGTGGCTTTCAGAGAAAGAACGGATTTCTGGGACGCTATTTCATGGGCGATATTTTCAATAGCAGAGAGCACATGCGGGTTGGTTTTAAGTTCCACCATATGAGCCCCCGGCTCATTCGACATGTTGATTTTAGCTTTGAAGCCCTTATTTTCGTTATCCTGCCTGTCTTGCGGCGGAAGAACGGCATCTGTTAATTTTATATTTTCGGCATCTGTCGGTAAGCGAAAGCCTTTTTCTGCACCGGCATTTACCATGAACATGATTTCCAGCTCCGTACCGTATAGGGGTGTACTGTCCTCACCGCTGCCCGTGAAGTAAGGTATGAGCGTCTGCTTTCCCTCCAGCGGCTCTTTTCTGTCTTTACGGATTGATCCCATAACAATACCTTCTTTAACATATCTTTATAAGGCGCCCACTTAAGCATTGAGAATGCGTGTTGTAAAGTGGGTTATTATTAAAAATTGGTAAGGCATATGCGACAATTATGTGCAGGCAGATAAAGCTGAAAGAACATAACAAGCTGCTGTTTCACTGCGAAGAATGTTTGTCCCCAGTGATATGGGGATGATGTTTTCGGTGCTGCCCAGCATGTCTTTTTCTTCTTGCGTAAAGCCGCCCTCCGGTCCGATCAGAAAGGCGATATCGTCTCTGTTTGATTTTGATAGTGCATCTTTGACTGGTTTTGCTGTTTCCCGTTCTATACAGGCGAGAAGAGGCGTTTTGCTCTCCCGGTTCTGTAGAAGGGTTTTTAACGGTTGCAGAGGGGCTAAAGAAGGAATATCAAAGCGCTCACACTGCTCTGCGGCTTCTATGATTTGTTGTTCTATGCGTTTTTCATTGATCTGACGAATTTCTGTATTTTGTGTCAGAACCGGGTGCAAATGCGTAACGCCTAACTCGACTGATTTTTCGATTAGCCAGTCCATACGTGCTTTTTTTATGGGCGCAAACACAAGATGAACGGCGTGTTGTCTTTGTGATTGCGGTAAAAGTTGTTTTTGAATTGCGATTTCTGCGGTTTTTTTGGATGGAAATGACAGCACACCCAGCCACTCACCGTCTTTACCGTTAAAAATTCGGAGGGAATCCCCCGTTTTGCGGCGCATCACATTTTTTAAATAGTGAGCCTGTGTATTATCCAGTACCATCAGGACACTTTTCTTTAATTCCTGATCGACATAGAGGCGCGGTAGTTTTATAAACGCGGACATCATGAATACAGATAACACCAGAACTCATACAGACATCAAGAGCAATGGCGGAATAAACCGCTTTTTTCCGCCGTTGTTACGTCCTTATGCCTGTTTGGCGCGGTTTGACAGACCTATTGGAACGTGGCTTTTACTGTTGCCGGGCTGGTGGGCTATTACACTCTCTGCCGGGGGTCTTTTTTCTTTTAATAGCCATAGTGTAAATTTTAATCACCATGATGTAAATTTGATGGCCTTATTCGGTATTGGCGCGCTTGTTATGCGCGGTGCGGGATGTGTTATCAATGATTTGTGGGATAGGCGACTGGATCATCAGGTTGAGCGGACCCGCTCCCGCCCTTTGGCATCAGGCGCGGTGACTCCCAAACAGGCTTTTGTCTTTTTAATTTTATTGTTGAGTATTGGATTGCTGATTTTGACGCGGATGTCTTTTGTGACCATCCTGCTTGGTGTCATATCTGTTCCGTTTATTGTCTTTTATCCTTTGATGAAGCGCATTACCTGGTGGCCACAGCTTTTTTTGGGTCTGACATTTAATTTTGGCGCTTTAATGGGGTGGTCGGCTGTTACAGGAACTCTGGCTCTCCCTGCTTTGTTTTTGTATGCGGGCGGGATATTCTGGACGCTGGGCTATGATACGATTTATGCCCATCAGGATAAAGAAGATGATGCCCGCATAGGGATTAAATCAACGGCTCTTAAACTGGGAGAAAATAGTAAAAAATGGGTGGCCGGTTTTTATAGTATCGCCTGGTTGTTTTTTGTTCTGGCGTACATTATTGCCGGAGCCGGTACTTTGTCTGTTTTAATTTTATTGGCCGCAGGCTGGCAGTTTTTCTGGCAGGTTAGAATGTGGGACATGGATAATCCGGAGAGTTCCCTGATGATATTTAAATCAAATCGTGATTTTGGCCTGTTTGTATTGGCTGCGGCGGCTTTTTAGCTACCCGCCATAGAGGCTGCGCAGGCGTTGTTCGGCGATAACCAGCATGGGCAGATCAATCGTGCCAACCCGGCGAATGTCGGCAAATAGAGATTCAAACAGGTGAAGTTGCTGTTCGTGGTTTTCTGCCCATGCCTTCACGATGCTGCCATGACCGTTTCGGCCCAGCTTTTTATTCTTGATGCCGTGTTTCATGTCATCAAGAATATGGATAGTAAGGCCGGCCTGACAGCTATGGAATTGTTCTGTTAAGGCGTCCAAAGCTTCGGCCGACCAACGATCATCAGCCGTCATATAGCGGGCTTGCTGTCGAAACCAGTCAATGTGAAAATATTCACCTAGCTCAAAATAGGTACGGGCGGCGAGCAAGATATCCCTGTGAGAATTGCGGCTTATGCGGACGATATCGCAGGCCGCACCCAGTGTTGGAATGAGGGCAATTTGTTCTGCCAATGTATGGGAAAGCCCGTCATTAATACCTAGTTGTGTACGTTGCTGTATGGATTGTTTCAGTTCTTCCGTTACAATTTCATCCAGGTGGCCGCATAGTGTGCTAACCCCTTTCCCGAATGTTTTGATATCTGTGATAATATCGGGTGTACGTCCCAGCCTTGTGAGGAACCAGATTGTTTCCCGCTCCACCATTTTTGCAATATCCTGCATAGCTTTGAGCTGTACCTGTGCCGGAACTTTATTGTCCAGAGATTCAATTTGATCCCACAGAGGACGGAGGCCGAACGAATCCCGTACAACGAGATAAGCGCGCGCAACATCAGCACAGTTCGCGCCGGTTTTGTCCATTAGTCCTTTTACAAAAGTGGGGCCCATACGGTTGACGAGGCTGGTTGCCATGGATGTCGCAATGATTTCCCGGCGTAGGCGGTGTATTTGAATTTCTTTCTCATATTTTTTACGAAGAGGCTGAGGGAAATAATTAAAGAGCCAGTAATTTCCGATTTCAGGGATATCGGGAATATCAGAGGCCAGCAAATCCGTAGTAAACAGAATTTTAGCATAAGCCTGTATGAGGCTAAGCTCTGGCCGTGTTAGTCCTTTGCCGTTGCGCAGCCTTAATTCTATTTCTTCTTCATCCGGTAATTCTTCTAACTTACGGTTCAGGCCGTTATTGCGCTCAAGGTCTGTAATAAAGCGGGCGTGAGCCGATAAATGCTCAGCGGCCTGTAACTCCATAAGGCTAAGGCCCTGCGATTGCTGGTAGTTATCTCGTAAAACCAGCTCGGCGACTTCATCTGTCATTTTTTCCAGTAAATTATTACGCTTTTTCAGTGTGATTTTATGGTCTGGATTGGCCATGACTTCGGTAAATAAAATCTTGATATTAACTTCGCGGTCTGAGGAATCTACGCCGCCCGAATTATCAATAAAGTCAGCGTTAATTTTGCCACCTTTTTCTGAAAACTCAATACGGGCAGCCTGTGTAACACCAAGGTTGGCTCCCTCACCGATAACGCGTGTCCTGATTTCTGACGCATTAATGCGAAGAGAATCGTTGGCCTTGTCTCCTGCGTCGGTATGCGTTTCCTGCGAGGCTTTGATGTAAGTGCCGATGCCGCCGAACCAGAGCAGGTCTGTCCGGGCGCGGAGCATGGCCTGAATAAGATCAGCCGGTGTTGCACGATCACTATCAAGGTCAAAACGTTTGCGAATTTCAGGCGTTAATGTCAGGTTTTTTTCACTGCGCAGATAGATTTTTCCGCCCTTGGAGAGTTTTTTGCTATCATAGTCATCCCAGCCTTTTACAGCATTAAATAAACGTTTCCGTTCTTTAAAACTGACAGCAGGATCGGGGTCAGGATCGCATACAATATGGAGATGATTAAAGGCACCGATCATACGGATTTTGTTAGAAAGCAACATGCCGTTTCCGAAGACATCACCCGCCATATCGCCGACACCAACAACATCAAAAGGCTCGGTTTGTGTGTTGTGGTTAAGTTCACGAAAATGACGCTTAACAGACTCCCAGGCGCCACGTGCCGTTATACCCATTTTTTTATGGTCATAACCCGCAGACCCGCCGGATGCGAAAGCATCGCCAAGCCAATGTCCGTATTCAGCGGAAAGGGAATTGGCAATATCGGAAAATGTGGCTGTGCCTTTGTCGGCAGCGACAACCAGATAGGGGTCGTCACCATCCCGCCGTACAACATCTTTTGGCGGCACAACCTTTTTGCCCTTGCGGTTGTCTGTAATATCCAATAAAGCCCTGATAAAAATTTTGTAGCAGGAGATACCCTCCTTCAGAAAGGCTTCCCGTCCACCGTCTTTTGGTGGGTTTTTAACGACGAATCCACCCTTTGCACCCATAGGAACGATCAGAGAGTTTTTTACTTGTTGGGCTTTCATCAGGCCCAGAACTTCCGTACGAAAATCTTCATGACGGTCTGACCAGCGTATACCGCCGCGGGCAATGACGTCTCCGCGCAGATGAATCCCCTCTACCTGGGGTGAGTACACAAAAATTTCTCTGTATGGCTTTGGTTCCGGCAAACCGTCAATAGAGCGGCTATCAAGTTTTATGGCGAGCCATGATTTTGGGTTTCCTGCCTTATCTGTTTGAAAAAAGTTAGTGCGCAACGTGGCTTCGACCAGCCCGACGATGGTGCGTAATACACGATCTTCATCCAGAGAGGTAACTTTTTCCAGTGCGTGGTCTATAGCAACAGAGCAGCCGGCGGCCCCAATATCAGCTTGATCAGTTTTGACGGGATTATGAAGTGCGTTAAACAGGACGATGATGTGGCGGCTTATGTCCGGATTTCCCGTTAATGCTTGCTCAATATAACGGGTACTAAAGGGGTGGCGTGCCTGACGCATGAAGCGGATATAAGTGCGCAAGATTGTAACTTCCCGCCAGTTCATATGTGCGCCCAGAATGAGACGGTTCAGGCCCGCATTTTCCATTTCGCCGCACCAGATTTTACCCAGAGCCTCTTCAAATTGAGGTTTGATATCTAATACTTTGAAGGCGGGCGTTCCCTCTTTTGTTTCCATCATGAAGTCATGAATCCAGATGGATGAGTCTGCGCCTTCCGGTTTCACGTTAAAGGGCAGTTCGGAGAGGACGTTCAAACCCATTTTGTCCAGAATGGGCAGTATGTCTGACAGGATAACCGGATGATTTTTGTGATAAATTTTCAGACGTAATTGTTGATCGCTACAAGCGTTGCAACGGTAAATATCCAACGCCATATGCTCGGATTCCAGAGCTTCTTCTATTCTTTCTATATCAAAAATAGCTTGTTTCGGTGTAAATGTTTCGCGGTAGGATATAGGAAAGGCCCGTCCGTATTTTTGTATAATATCTGGTATTCTCTCTTCGTTCCTTGAAGTTTCCAGGAGGGTATCGGCCAGTTTTTCGCTCCACAAGCGCCCGGCTTCCTGTAGCCGGGCTTCAGTTTTTCCCGTTTCAAAACGGGGTGGTTTGCCCTGATTGATGTAGATGATATACATGACACGCGCCAAGGGAGAGTCGTCCAGATTAGTATAGAAATTGGCACATGTTCCCTTCATGTCTTTTTCTAGGATCTTCTGAATTGTTATGCGCAAGCGTGTGTCATAGCGGTCTTTGGGTACATAGACCAAGCACGAAATATACCGGCCAAACGGGTCTTTTCGTGTGTAAAGGGCAATCCGTTGGCGTTCCTGTAAGCGTAAGATGCTCAGAGCGGTTTTGAGTAAACTGTCGATTTCAATTTGAAATAATTCGTCCCGCGGATATTTTTCTAATATGTGACGTAGTGCTTTGAAATCATGACTGCCCGGTTTGAAACCGGAGCGCTCCATAACAAGTTCCGTTTTGCGGCTTAGATAGGGTATGTCCTGAATACTGCGGGAGTAAGTGACAGAAGTGAAAAGCCCGATAAAAAGGCATTCGCCCGTAATGTTTCCCTTTTTATCAAATTGTTTAACGGCAATCGCATCAAGGGGGACGGGTCGGTGTACTGTAGATTTTTTGTTTACCTTGGACACAGTCAAAGGAGGGAGAGCGTGTCTTAATCGTTGTAAGTCCTGCGGAAGCCCATCTTTTTTTTCGCTAATATAGACGGGGTGAACGTCGTTATGAAGCAGTCCCAGACTAGAGCCTCTGACTGTCTGGCTTGTTACAATGTCTTTGTTCTTTGTAAATTTATACTCACGGTATCCCAGAAGGGTAAAATTATCATTGTGCAGATATTCAAGAAAATTAAGATAATCCTGTAGCTTATCATTATGATGGCTTTTGGGCGTGTGACTGAGGGTTTTTTGACAGTCTTTCAGTTTTTCACGCATTTGCTCCCAGTCACGCGTAGCAAAATAGACATCATTTAATATTTGCTGGAGGTCTTGCTTTAGGGATGGAATCAGGCTGTCGGGCATTGTGCCTTGTAGTTCCATATGTATGTGAGATTGTGGCTGCAACCCCTTGCCGGGTTTTACTGAGGTCGGGATAACATTGCCATTTTTCCTCTGTTCCCCATATAGGACCGGATGAACTAGAACATGAATGAGCCTGTTGTGTCTGGCTGTAATTTCAGCGGCTACGGAATCAACTAGAAAAACCATGTCCTCGCTGACAATATCGATGATGGTGTGGGCGGTTCCCCAATCGTCACGGTCTGGCCGCGGTGTGTAGATGTAAATCTCGGAAGCAAGAGGCTTTCTGTTGGCGGACATTTTCCAGTGGCGTTCCGCTGTGCGTGCCATGGTAACGGGGTCCAGTAAATCCATGTCTTCATCGGATAAGGCACCATACAAATGCTCCAGAAACTTTTTCAGTTCCGGAGATGCATCGGATGTAAGGGCTTTTTGTGCTTGTTTTATTAAACGATGTGGCATGGACAACCAGTGAGGTTTACTCTTTACAGTGGCGTTAAGCCTATGCCGAAAATGCTTTCACGGCAAGTCTGATTAATTCTGTGTGTTATAAGGCATCTGTTAAAAGCTTTACTAGAATAAGGGGCATGATAACCCAGCTTAGAAGGAGATCAACTTTGATTAACCAGTCTTTTTTGACAATGAATGTTACAATGATAGAGGCCCCATATAGGATCAAACAATAAGAAAAAAGTCCGAGCGCCTTCTCTGTTTGCTCGCTTTCTCCCAGAAAGGGTACGACAACAAACTTCAGGAGCAGGAGGCCAATCCCCAAACCAACGGCATAAGCACTTTTTTTCAGCAAACGCTGAATCTTTTTTTCTTTTTTTCTTTCCTGTTTGTCTAGATCATTCATGGTGAATTATTACCCTCTTTCTTTATCTATTATGATATTTTATGACCTGTTTTACAAAGGAGTTTTTTTATGACTGATGATGATCGTCTGGGGTTTTCCCTGTTTGCTTTACGTTTAAGTATATTTGTTGTTATGGCCGTCTGGACAGCGGATAAATTTTTAAACCCCGGACATGCTGCGGGTGTTTACGCCCATTTTTATTTTATAGGCAAAGATTTTTCCGGTTCATTTATGATGATTTTTGCATTGCTTGAAAGCGCATTGATTCTGGCTTTTCTGGCCGGTTTTAAAAAGCGAATGACCTATGGTGCTGTGTTTTTACTGCATAGCGTTTCGACATTATCATCATGGAAAATATATCTGGATCCGTTGGGGTCGCCTAATATTTTGTTCTGGACGGCGTGGCCAATGCTGGCGGCGTGTTTTGCTCTTTATATGTTGCGCGATAGGGATACGAAATTCACAGTATGTTCTTTGTTTTGTCCTGCGGAGAAAAAGAAGCCGGATTAGATTTTTTGCAGTTTATATATTTGCAATCGCCAGAACCGATCCGGTTTTAGGATGTCTTTATGCGTGATTTTTAAAGCGGTATTTTGTTGCAATAGAGACTCCAGCTTTTTTGAAGGAAAAGAACGATTATGTGCGGGGTGAAAAAATTGCCAATATAATTCCGCTATTTTCATGCCAACCGTATCGATTGCAAAATCACAGAGAAAAACAGTTCCATCTTTTGTGCATAAACGATCGAGGTTGGCTATATGCTGCGTCGGGTCACTCAGGTGGTGTAAAACATTGAGTGACATGACAATGTCAAATTTTTCCTTTAGGGACCCTAAGTCTTCGATATTTTTCTTGTAGAAGGTGGCTTGCTGTAGTTTTTTTCGTGCCAGAGCCAGCATCTCTTCCGTACCGTCTATGCCGGTCAAAATGGCCTGACTATGATGATTGTAAATCTGAGATAACATCTCGCCCGTTCCGCACCCCAGATCAAGAATCTTTGTATCTTGCGGTATATTTTCGGGATAATGATTCAGAACCCATTCCCGTGTTTCATTGAGAAAAGCGGCCCATTTTCTTTCATAAACAGAAGCAAAGGCCGCATAATCTTTTTGTATGTTTGGTAATGTTACTTTTTTTGACGTCATTGCGCGCGCCCCCCCTTCTGGCCTTAGTAAATCGGAGAGTGGGTCGCTGTACAAGAAAAAAACTTGCAAATAGCTGTGTTATGAAATATGAAAGCAGCAGGAGATTTGCACTATGAAAAAACTAATTCACTTTTTTAGGAAGTCATCGCCCGAAGAGGACGCAGCAGAAAAAGATCCTCTGATCGTGGTTTTTAAAGCCGCGGCCTATGGCCGCTATTGCCGTACGCGCGCTTTTAAACCGGGATTATCTAAAAACAGCACGGAATATATGAAGGCCGTGGCGGTTAAGGCGGCTGATCAATGGGATGTTATAAAGGTGACTGAAAAACAGACACCTCTGACAGGCCGGGATGATATAGAAATTGTACCTATATCTCAGACTAAAGTCCTTAAACTGAGTCTTTCTTTTTTTGACGCGATTAAAGAACTGGCCTTATACGAAAACACTCATGAAACCCTGAAACTTGAGCCGGTGGCAGCGCCGCCTGCCGCAGATGATTTTAATGATTTTCGTAATTTTGCGATGCGGGAGGGTATAGCCTTTGATGTCGAGGGCTATCCGGTTCCGACTTTTGAAGGGGAAATTGTTACCGATGCTCGTGTAAGTGTGACAATGGAAAAAGCAGTCAAAGACAGTGCTTTGCAAAAACGGGAAGACATGACTTCAGGCGCGGTTATTGAACAGTTTTTTGTCGGAATGCCTCCGGCCTCTCTTCGCGTGGATCATCTCGAAGCGCTTTGGGAGCAACAGGATCAAATAGGAAAGTTTCTTCATTATCTAAAAAGTTTCCGCCTGTTTACACATATGATGATGGAATGCGATTTTGATTTTGCCCTGTTTGATAAAGAGCAATTTTTAAATGGTACATATTTTGCCGGGAATGAATGGGATTCGGATTTTGTGCCTGATGAAGGGCGGGGGATAGAAAAAGGAATAACAACAGACAGTTTTGAGCAGGTTGATAATTTTTTGAAGGAGCTGACACCTGTTCTTAGTGACGCTCTGCGTCAAGAGGGACGGCAGATTGTCCATAATCTTCATGCTTTTTATCTTTTGGCCAAGAAGCAGCATCTCGAAGGGCAACTGAATCAGTGCGCTCCTGATGGGGGCGCGCGCATACGGCTTAAACAGGCTGCGAATAAAGTGATAAGCAAAATTAATAAAATTCAATCTGAGGCAAATATTGATATGGCCGCCTTGTCTGCGGAAATACCGGAAACGGGAAAAATAAAAAGATTGCCGCGTGCGTTGCGCGATGAAATCAATGGTTGGGAAAAGCGGACAAGAAATTATGATGCCTCTCCTTTGAAGGGCTTTGTTCATTACCTTTTGAGTTTTGAGCGTTTCGTAAAAGACATAAGCGCCTGCGGTTTTGATGAATATCGCTTCAATCTGGATAAATTTTGTGAAGAGATGCGATTCAAATCATGGCATTGGCCGATGGCTGACCTTTTGACGGAGGGTGAAAGCCGGGAGGTTTTAAATCCTGATTTTATAAAAGAACAATCCGTCAATGCTTTGTATTTGATTTCGCGTTTTGACTTTCTTAATGAAGAGCAACGTTTGTCAGCCGGGCAGTCTGTTGCTTTCATGAGCGGTTTTTATAGCCTGAGTCAGGCCAGAAATGCTGCCGCTAAAATACAAGAAAATCCCTGTCCTGAAGAAGAGGAGCGCCAGAATTTTGTTGAAATGTGTCGTGCAACGATAGATGAGGTTATGGAGACGCATGACCTTCAGTCAAGTTCGGTTCTGGAAGCCTTTATTTTCAACACAGATAAAGAAGCGACTATGCCGGCGGCATTCGATGACTTTATAAAATCGTGGGAAGATCTTTATGCGGACGCTACGCAGAAAGTGGAACGGGTGTGGAAATCACCGGAAACAAAGACAATCGGCGCACAACCGCCGCGGCAATTAAATCCTTAAAACATCGCGTAACCGCCACCAGCCATAAACGGCCTGAGCCGCCAGGTTGCTTATTTTTCCACCGGAAAACCCCAGACCAAAGGGCGCAAAGAGCCTATAGCTGTCATCATTGTTCGCAATAGAGGCCGCGATGACTTCTCCGCCGACCACAGTGGGGACAAGTCCGTGACCGCCAAAGCCTGTGCAGTACCAGTAACCGGGTTCTAACTGTCCTATTTGCGGCATTTTATGGGTGGCGTAACAGAGCGTCCCGGCCCATGCTATGTCGGGTTCAGCATGTCCTTTTAATTGCGGGTAAACTTTGAGCAGGTCTGCCAGCATCGTTTTTTTCAAATCATCGGGGTGTTTCCACAGCCCGACACGTCCCCCCCACATAATCCGGTTGTCCGGCAAAACACGGTAATAATCTGCTGCAAAGCGGGAGTCGTAAACGGCATGGTGCGTGTTAATTGACTCACAGAGTTTTTCCGGGGGGAGCGGTTTTGTAACCATGATGTAGGTTTGTACGGGAATGGCAGAGAGGGAAAGCCGTCTGTTCAGGTTATCTACATGAATTGAGCAGCAAAGCACAACCTGATTCGCTTTGATGCGCCCTTCCGGTGTTTTGATAAGGAACTGGCCGTTTTCCTTACTGATTTTTATAGCACGTGTTTTTTCAAAAATTTTTCCGCCTTCATTTTCAATGGTCTGAGCCAGACTATGCAAATAGTTTAGTGAATGAAATTGAAAGTCGTGCGGTGACAAATAACCATCGTAATAGCGTGAGGTCTTACATTTTTCCTGCACTTTGTCCCGTGGCCAGAATTCCAGACCCAAATCAAAATTATCATTAAGCCGATTGACGTCTTGGCAAACAGCACCGGGGTTGTCGTGCCATGAGACTGTTAAAACGCCATCCCGTAAGGGTTGTTGATCAGTATCCAAATTGTGGAGGCGGTTCCTAAGAAGCTCACGGGCCTCTTTGCTCATATCAACAAGCGTACGGGCGTTTTCCAGTCCCACCTTTTTAACAAGTGGCCCAAATCCGGCAGCATAGCCCTTTGCTACCATACCGCCATTGCGGCCTGAGGCACCCCAGCCGATTCGGTTGGCTTCTATAACAATGATATTTTTATGATCCCGCCGGGTCAGGCTCATGGCGGTGTTCAGTCCCGCCAGTCCGCCGCCGATAATACAGACATCTGTATCAATATCATTCTGAAGGGGCGGACGCTCCTTATTGCCGACCAAAGTCCGGCTGTAATATGTATCAATATAGTCCTGCGCGGGGGCTGCTTTATTCATTGGAAAAAAAGCTGCTTTTATTTTGTGTTTTCAGGCCCCAGAACCATGATCATCTGGCGCCCTTCCAGCCGGGGCTCCAGCTCTATTTTTCCAATATCGGTCAGTTCCCCTTTCATCCGGTTCAGGACATCCATACCCAATTCCTTATGGGCCAGTTCCCGTCCCCGAAATCGTAAGGTGACTTTGACTTTGTTGCCATCTTCAAGGAATCTTCGTGCGTTGCGCATTTTTACGGCGTAATCATGTTCTTCAATAGCCGGGCGCAGCTTTATTTCTTTGACGTCTACGGTTTTCTGTTTTTTGCGGGCCTCGGCGGCTTTTTTCTGTTGTTCGTATTTAAACTTGCCGTAATCGAGAATCTTGCAAACAGGAGGCTCAGCGTTAGGTGATATTTCCACAAGGTCAAGGCCGGCGTCCCCCGCTATTTCGAGAGCTTTCTCTAAGTCAACAACACCAAGCTGTTCAGCATCTTTGCCGACGAGCCGAACTTGTGGGGCGGTGATGTCACCATTTGTACGCGGGCCTTTATTCCTGCGTGGTTGCATTTGCAGTCTGCTAATAGCTATATCTCCTTAATCATTGTTAATTTCTATGAATTATAATCTCATTAATAAGGCGGTTTGCAGCTTTGTGCAAGGGATTCTACGGCGCTGTCGAGAGATTCCACAGGTTGATCCTTTTCATCCATCCGGCGGATAGCGACTGTATTGTCTTCGGCCTCACGATTTCCGACGATAAACATGACCGGTACTTTGGCCAGTGAATGCTCGCGGATTTTGTAATTAATTTTTTCATTCCGTGTATCAATTTCAGCACGCAGACCCATTTTGAGAAGGGCGCTATGGACGTCTTTGGCATAGCCGTCTATATCCGATGTAATCGGTGCCACAACGCATTGTACGGGCGCCAGCCATAAGGGTAATTTACCGGCGTAATGTTCGATTAAGACACCGATGAATCGTTCGGCAGACCCCAGAATGGCGCGGTGGATCATGTGGGGCGTATGTTTACCACCGTCTTCACCAATATAATGAAGTTCAAGACGGTTCGGCATGTTCATGTCGACTTGTATCGTTCCGCATTGCCATTCCCGTCCAATCGCATCTGTCAGGATAAAATCAAGCTTGGGTGCATAGAAGGCACCGTCACCTTCATTTAAAACCCATTTCATGCCGATTCTGTCCAGCACTTTTTGCAGGGCACCTTCGGCCCTGTCCCAGTCCTCATCCGACCCGATTCTTTGTGCGGGACGGGTGGAAAAATTGATTGTGATGTTATCGGCCATGCCTATGTCTGTATAGACCTCGCTAATCAGGTCGCACATGGCAACAACTTCGTCTTCAAGCTGGTCGTCACGGCAAAATATATGGGCATCATCCTGTGTGAAAGCTTGGACGCGCATCAGACCATGTCGTGCGCCGGAGGGTTCCTGACGGAAAACATGACCGAACTCTGCCATACGGATCGGAAAATCCCGGTAACTTTTTATGCCTGTTTTGTAGAGTTGGGCATTGCCCGGACAGCTCATCGGTTTAAGGGCTTGCGGGTTGTCCTGAGGGCCTTTTCCTTTATCGTTTTCAAAAATAAACATATTTTCGCGGTATTTATCCCAGTGACCGGAGGCTTTCCAAAAGCGGGCATCCAGCATTTGGGGGGTGTTGACTTCGACATAGCCATGTTTGTGGATTTTACGGCGCATATAGGCCATAAGCTCCAGATAAATCGTCCAGCCATGAGGGTGCCAGAAGACCTGACCGGGGGCTTCATCCTGAAAGTGGAACAAATCCATTTCCCGGCCCAAACGGCGGTGATCACGCTTTTCTGCCTCTTCCAGCATCGTCAGATAAGCATTCAGTTCTTTCTCATCGCGCCAGGCTGTGCCGTATATGCGGGTGAGCATGGCGTTGTCCGAATCACCACGCCAATAGGCTCCGGCGACTTTCATTAATTTAAAAGCTATGCCGACATGTTTTGTCGTCGGCATATGCGGTCCGCGGCATAAATCAAGCCAGGCGCTATTTCCTTCGCCCTGCTTGTAAATAGAAATATCTTCATCACCCGGCAAATCTTCAATGATCTCGGCTTTGTAGTGTTCGCCTTTGTCTTTGAAATATTTAATCGCGGCTTCACGGTTCCAGACTTCCCGTATCAGAGCATCGCCGCGGGCGATAATCTCTTTCATTTTCTTTTCAATCGCGGGCAGATCTTCTGTTGTGAAGGGTTCATCGCGTGCGAAGTCATAGAAAAAGCCGTTTTCAATATTGGGGCCGATCGTAACCTGTGTGCCGGGGAAAAGTTCCTGCACCGCCTCAGCCATAACATGGGCGCAATCATGACGGATCAGCTCCAGCGCTTCATCCGCATCGCGTTTGAGGATTTCAAATGTGACATTTTTTTCCAGAGGGCGCGTTAGATCCCATAGGTCACCATCGACCCGAACCGCTATCGCCGCCTTGGCCAGTGATTTGGAAATGGATTCGGTAATAGCCATCCCTGTCGTGCCGCTCTCATAGTTGCGGATTGATCCATCGGGAAAGGTTACAGCAATCTCACTCATTTTTTTTACTGGCTCACTCACAGATACCTCGTTGGGTGCTTATAATACATATTAAAGGTTTTACCGCTCGTTCATCGCGTTGTCGAGCGTTTTCACAAAGGGTTTCAGGATATATTCCATGACCGTTTTTTTACCGGTCAGAATATCGACGCTGGCCACCATGCCGGGAATGATAGGCAGGACCTCGCCTTTGCGTTTTAGGCTTTTTTCAGACGTACGGATGCGTACACGATAAAAGCTCTCGCCCTTCTCATTGGTAATGGTATCGGCGGAAATATCAACCAACTCTCCTCTTAGTCCGCCGTAAATTGAAAAATCATAGGCGGTAATTTTAACAACGGCTTTTTGGCCCGGATAAAGAAAAGCGATATCGGAAGGCCGGACACGGGCTTCTATCAGCAATTGGTCATCGGACGGAACGATTTCTATTAAATCAGCGCCGGGTTGGATGACACCGCCGACCGTGTTGATTTTTATATCCTTAATGGTGCCGGCAACCGGAGAACGGATTTCCGTACGGTTTTGCCTGTCACTCAATGCGACCAGTGTTTCCTTGATCGAGTTCATTTCAATCTGCGTAGCAGATAGCTCGGTCTGAGCCTGCGCCCGTGCCGCACTTTTTAGCTCAGAAATACGGGCTTCGGCCTCTTCTACGGAAGTTTTTATGCGCGGCAGGGAGCCGTGTAGTCCGTTTAACTCCGTCTGGCGTTCTTGTAAAGCCCGTTCAAGCTGTAACAGTTCTACCTTGGGCGCTGATCCGCGCTGTACCAGAGGTTCAATCATTGCTTTTTCTTCTTTTGAAAGCCGGATAATTTTGCGTAAATCCCTAATTCTTGTATTGAGCTCGTTAATCTCCTGACGGCGTTGCGTTGCCTGCTGTTCCAGTACAAGGAGTTGCGATTGCATATTGGTGTTATTGGCTTTGAATGTGTTCATTTCTTCGGTAACGCTTGTCGGAACGCCTTTCATAACATTTTCAGAAAATACAGGCGTGTTCTTTCCTGCGGCCTCGGCCTCTAGCCGCTCAATTTTGGCTTGTAGCCCAAGGTAGCGCTGTCGGTTCGCGCCAAGATCAGATGTGGCGCCAATGTTTGAAAGGCGCATAAGAACCTGTCCGGCCTCAACAATGCCGCCTTCTTTGACCAAAAACGCATCAACAATGCCGCCTTCCTGATGCTGGACTATTTGTATTTCGCTGGAAGGGATGACTTTGCCATCGCCCCGTGTGACCTCATCCAGTGCGGCCAGATTGGCCCAAACAACGAACACAACAAAAAACAGGGTGATAGCCACCAAAAGAAGATGCTGGGAAAGAGATATGTCATCATCTGTCGTGAAAAACCGGTCGGCACGGGCCTGTGCTTTTTCAAGTTTCTCTTTGGCCCACTCACCCCTTACTTTTGTCCATTCCGCAGCTTCATTAATGCTGGCATGCTCTTCTTTTGGCACGTCCGCTTTTTGCTTTTTTGGTTCTATTTTTCCTATTGGTTCAGCCATATCTACACATTTGTATTTTCCGCCTGCGTACCGTATTGGCGCGCCTGAAGCTTGCCAATGACTTCGTCTTTCGGCCCGTAAGCTACAAGCTTACCACGATCAATCAGGATAAGTTTGTTGACGAGTGTCAACATGGAGCCTTTGTGGGTAATCAGTAATGTTGTTTTGTTCTTTGAAAGTGCGTCTAACCGTTTGCGTAAGCGGTTTTCAGAGGCCGGGTCCATCGAGGCTGTCGGTTCATCCATAATGAGGATAGGCGGATCATACAGTAAGGCGCGGGCGATAGCCACGGACTGGCGCTGCCCGCCTGACAGGGATTCGCCGCGTTCCCCGACCTGTGTATCCAGGCCATGTTGGGAATCGGCTAGAAATTCCATGACTCCCGACAGTTCTGCGGCACGCAGTACGGAACGGTCAGGTGCTGTTTCATGACCCATTGTAATGTTTTCGCGAACGGAGCCGAAGAATAGCTGCGGACTTTGCTGGACGGCGCCCACAGAGCGGCGTAGATCGCCGGGATCAATTTGCCGTACGTCTGTACCGTCAATTTGTACAGAGCCACTTTCCGGTTGATAAAGATTGAGCAACAGGCGTTCGATCGTCGTTTTTCCTGAACCGACGGCCCCGATAACTCCGACACGATCACCCGGTTCGATGACAAAGGTGAGGTGATTTAACGCCGGTACGGTTTGCTCCGGGTAGTGAAACAGAACATCCCTGAATTCAATGCGGCCTTCCCATTCCTGTTTGGCAATAAAATGTTTACCGGCTGGGCGTTCCACATCTCTTTTCATGAGGTCGTCAAGCTGGTGCAGGGCTTCGCGGGACTGGTTAAAACGCGTCAGAAGACCGGCAACCTGTGCCAGAGGGGCCATGGCACGACCCGACATGATGACACAGGCAATTAAGGCACCCATCGATATTTGTGCATCGGCAATAAGATAAACACCGGCAATGACGACGGCAACGCTCGTCATTTGTTGTATCCATACGGCAAAATTCAGGGCAAAAGCAGAAATCCGACGGGATTTTACGGCTGTACGTGACGATTTTTCGGTCAGCTCTTCCCATTTGCGCTGTGTATGGCCTTCGGCAGCCTGCACCTTGATGGTCTCAAGACCGCTAATTGTCTCAAACAGGAGCGCATTTTTAAGCGCGCTTTCATTCATGGATTGCCGGATGATTTTTTGCATTGGTTTTTGCAGGATATAGCCCATCAGGACAATAAGCGGCATAGCCGCTGCCGGTACAAAAGCAATAGGGCCACCGATAATGGCGATCAAAATAATAAATAAAAGAGTAAAGGGAAGATCAACGATGGCTGTCATGGTGGCTGAGGTAAAGAAATCACGTAGCCCCTCAAATTCCCGCATATTGCTGGCCAGAACACCCGCGCTGGCTGGTCGGGCAACCATTGTCATGCCCATAATTTGCTCAAACAGGCGGGCGGAAACCTTGACATCGGCCATGCGACCGGCAATGTCGAGGAAATGCGCCCGCAAATTACGGAGTATAAAGTCAAATACAAAAACGGTAAGAACGCCCGCCGCTAAAACCCATAATGTATCAAAGGCATTATTAGGGACAACGCGGTCATAGACATTCATAATAAAAAGGGAACTAGCCAGTGCGAACATGTTAATCATGACGGCAGCAACAGCGACTTCCTGATAAAGCCGCATGTGTTTCTTTAACTCACCCCAAAACCAGTCCTGTGCTGTATCAATAGTGGCAGGCCCGGCGCGTTCATCCGTACGCGCTACGGGGCGAACAAAAAAAGCATGGCCGGTAAATGTTTTTTGCAGTTCATCAAGCGTCAGGACGTGTTTTTCATCCTCAGTCTCCGGGAATTGAAGTAAAAATTTTGTTTCCGGATGGATTTCGGCGTTACCCCCCGGATCTTGCTTGGGGGGGTGTTTGTCAGGGTATTCTATATCCCAAAGAATGCAGGCCTGCTTTTGTCCCAATACCAGAATACAGGGCAGGTTGGGCGCGATAGCAAGGGCTTCTAATGAGCGATTGACTAATTTTGCATGAAGATCGGCGCGTGCGGCGGCCCGGATAAACAAAGTGGGGGTCACGCCGTCTTTTGGTATAGGAAGCCCTGCTGTAAGAGACGCGGCGCTTGTGCGGCGCCCATAATGGCCGGCCATAAGACGTAAACATTCGACAAGCGGACTTTGCATGGTGATCCGGTCGGCTTCAAGGGGCCAGGAATCCGGCTCTTGCTCATGAGCCGCTTCGTCGGCGGCGCTATTGCTTATTGTGATTTCGGCAGTTGCTTTTTCCGGCCGATTTTCAGTCGGTTTCTGCCCTTTTTCAGGATTCTGTTCGTTCTGTTCCTTAACGCTCACCTGATAGACCATCCCTGATTATCATGACAATTTTCAGTCTACATCTTAGCAGGATCGGCCTCACGGGGATAGTGTACAGAAAGCGTTGATAACAGGTCGCCTTTGACAGCCAGAAGGCGGTATACGGCAAACATTTCAAGAAACTCTGCATTCACAGTGTTGCTACGCGAAACAAACAACTCATTTTGCGCATCCAGAACGTCCAGCAATGTCCGACGACTTAAGTCAAACTGATCTTTATAGGCTTTGACGACTTCCGTATTGGCATCCGCCTGCGCTGCAAACTGGCGGGCGCGTTCACCGGCAGAAACCATACGTGCCCAAGTTTGCCGTACATCGCTTTCTATATTGCGTGCGGCTTCAGCGCGGGATTCTTTTGCCTGAGCTTCCCGGTTTATGAACTCACGGACACGAGCTGTATCACCACCGCCGCGATATAGGTTCCAGTTTAAGACAGCTAGTGCTGAAGCGCTAGTGTCACGGCCGCGTACGCCGTTAAGGTCTTTCCCTTCCCGCGCATTAAGCTGAAGGTCGACTTGCGGATAAAAAGTTGATTTGGAGCCTTCAAATTCGGCATGAGCCACATTGATGTCAGCCTCAAAAATATCCAGTGTAGGGCTTTGGTGGAGGGAAATCTTTACTTCTTCGTCAACATTGGCCTCCAGAGCGTCAACGGGAACCAACGGCATGGCCAGATCCTGAGGCGGATCGCCTACTTCACGGATAAAGGCGGCTTCGGCAGAACGCAAAGCCTCACGAATGCTGGATTCGTTGGCACGCGACGAGGCAACACGCGCGCGTGCTTGTTCCACATCGGCCTGTGTCGAACGTCCGGCAGAGGCGCTGTCGTCAATTTGTTCCAGAATGGCAATATGTTCGGCAACATTTTGGCGGGCAATACGAAGAATTTCACGTTGACGCATAACTTCCAAGTATGACTCAACAATAGCAAGTCCCACGAGTTCTGCTGTTTCCCGCACGCGATTGGAAGCGGACAGGACACGGAATTGCTGCCGTTCATTTTCGAACTTTGTCTCAAACCCATCAAATAGAAGTTGGGTCAGGGTCAGGCCGGCCTCATAGCGCCATAGGTCTTCCTCATCATTCGAATCAGCGCCACCCCGCGTTGCCGGATCGTCGCTGTGTTCATAGCCTGTGTCAGCGCGCGCGTCCAGAGAGGGGAAATACAAAGAGTGAGCCTGCCGGAGTTCCTCGTCCGTTGCCCGGCGGTTTGTTGCCACAACGCCGTATTCCGGATTTGTAGATATACCGACGGAAACAGCGTCCTGCAACGTCATGGGGTCAGAGTGATTCTGCGCCGTAGCGGCAGACATCGCCCCCATTGTTAGAAGTGCCGCGCAAGATACGCTCAGGGTCAGTTTTTTGACCGTTTCTTTTATCATTTTTATTCTTCCCTCTTTCTCAAAATGCATACGGACCCAAGCAGGTGGGTTTTTAAAATCCGCCACTCACTTATGACCTTTTTTTCTCCCGAAAGCAACTTGATTCCACAATTTATAGAGGTCATTAGTCTGTTTTTCTGTCCAATAGCAAGAAAAATAAAACCCTGTAATAAAAGTTGATGTTTTTTGTCTTTCGGCGTTAAAAGGCAGTCATGGAAAAAGAAAACAATATCTATTTTATGAAATTGGCACTGGAAGAGGCAAAAAAGGCCGGTGAGCGTGATGAAGTGCCTGTCGGCGCCGTTTTGGTGGACGCCGGGAGTGGCGACGTTATAGCGCGTAATGGCAATCGGACGATTGAATTGTCAGACCCGACGGCCCATGCTGAAATGCTGGTCATTCGTGAAGCCTGCCAGAAAGCGGGAACGCAGCGTCTTCCTGATTACGATTTGTATGTGACGTTGGAGCCCTGCTCTATGTGTGCTGCCGCCATTGCTTTTGCCCGGTTGCGATGTCTTGTAATGGGGGCGCCTGACCCCAAAGGCGGCGGTGTGCTTCATGGCCCTGTATTTTTTAATCAACCAACCTGCCATCATAAAATAATGTTGGAAAGCGCTGTTATGGCAGAGGGTTGCGGGCAGATATTAAAAGATTTTTTTGCGGAAAAACGAAAAAAATAAAGATAAAGCCTATCTGCCCGCTTCGTTTACATTGTTTTCGATGAACGAGTAAGCATCTTCGATCATAAGCGGCTTGCTAAATAAATACCCCTGTCCCATATCGCAGCCGAGTTCATTCAGAACCGTTACGTCCTGTTCTTTCTCGATTCCTTCGGCAACGATATTCAGATTGAAATTACGGGCCAGGCCGACAATGGCCCGTATGATGTCTATGCTTTTGTTACCATCGTGGAGCTGTGCCACAAAAGAGCGGTCTATTTTTAGGTCATCAATTGAGAATTTATGAAGATACCCCAGTGAAGAATAGCCCGTGCCAAAGTCATCAAGCGCAATTGTAACGCCGAGTTCCTTTAGTCCCTGCAGGACATTTTCGGCCAGTTTCGGGTCGCCGATCAGAGCGCTTTCTGTGATTTCCAGCTTTATAAGTTTTGGATCGATACCTGTTTTGTTCAGTGTTTCTCCGACCGTCCTGACGACATCCATTGTGCCAAAATTAATGCCTGATAAATTGACACTGACAAACAGATCTTGTCCGTTTCCGTTCATTCTTTTCTGCAAATGGGGAAGGCTTTCACAAGCTTTTTGAAGCATCATGCGGTCTAGTTGCTGTACGACGCCCGTGCGTTCAGCTACAGGAATGAAGTCATTGGGCATAACGATCCCTTTTTCCGGGTGTTGCCAGCGGATAAGAGTTTCAAACCCGACGATAGATTTTTCCGGTAATTTCAGAATAGGTTGGAGGACAGGTATAAATTCCTGATTTGTTATGGCTTGCCGTAGCTCCTGTTCAACCTTCATTTCTTTTAAGGCCGTCTCACGTTGCTCTGTTGTGTTACGAAGCTGTAGAACGTCTTTTGGAAGGTTTTCATGGCGGCTTATTTTTTCTATAAAGTCGCCGAGGCGGTCTTGTTTGATAGATTCCGGCATATGTATCCGCGTAATGCGATAACGCTCAATTAAAAGGCTGATCAGAAGAGAAACAATCGGATCAAGCCCCCGTACTCTTTCATGAAGGGAATCGCGGGGAATAACAAAAATTTCTGTTTCTGTATCTGTTATGGCTTTGGCTGTCCGGGCTGTGTTGTCGATAAGCGCCATTTCACCAAAGATTTCACCTTCCCCCAATGTACAAAGCAGCTTATCCGTTCCACCTTCATCATTGCCATAGATATGGACTGTGCCCTTATCAATCAGGTAGGCACATTGTCGGGCCTCTCCTTTGTCAAACAAAGTTGTGTCTTTTGGAAAGACATAGCGCCGGATTGTTCCCGCGCTTTGATGTGCCAGCAAGGCATCCTGCGAGTTGCTGATGCCGTTATTGGTTATCTGAGTTGTTGACATAATTTTAAATACCAGTGTAGTAGAAAAGCTAGACTCTATCATGAAGGTAAATAGTTAACAGGAGATGGATTTTGTTGCGATATTGCGTTGATCTTTTTTCAGGGCGTGCCAGCCAATATCCCGGCGGAAGAAGCCTTTCGGCCAGTTGATTTTTTCGACGGCTTTATAGGCGTTTATTTGTGCTGTAGAGATTGTCTCTCCCCGTGATGTTATGCCGAGAACACGTCCCCCTGTATTGAGGATATCTTTCGATTTATTACGTTTTGTTCCTGCATGAAAAACTTTTGTTTCCGGCATGACGTCCGCAGCATCAATGCCGGTAATGAGCGTGTTTTTTTCATAGCTATCGGGATAACCCTGTGCGGCCATGACGACGCAGAGGGCCGTATCTTCGCGCCAGTATATTTCATCAATGACGTCGGTAAGCAGCCCCTTTGCGCCGGCAGTCAGAATATCCAGGAGATCATAGTCAAGGCGCATCATCAAAGTCTGACATTCAGGGTCTCCAAAACGAACATTGAATTCCAAAAGTTTCGGCTCACCATCAACAAGTATGATGCCGGCAAATAATACGCCGGTGAAGGGGCAACCTTCCTTTGCCATGCCGTCAATAGTGGGTTGCATGATCTGGTTATAAATTTTTTGCTCCAGTGCTTCAGTCATCATATGAGCAGGAGAATAAGCGCCCATACCGCCTGTGTTCGGTCCCGTGTCGCCTTCACCAACGCGTTTGTGATCCTGCGCGGAGCTAAAGGGTATAACGGTTTTGCCGTCAGCAAGCGCAAAAACGCTTAGTTCTTCACCATCCATAAATTCTTCTATGACGATGGATTGTCCGGCCTGTCCGAAAGCGGTGCCGGAGAGCATATCTTCTGCGGCCTGTTCGGCGTCTTCAATCGTTGCGGCAATGATGACTCCTTTTCCTGCCGCCAGACCGTCAGCTTTGATAACAAGGGGCACGCCGTGCGCTGTAATAAATTCTTTAGCGTCTTCAAGAACGGTAAAACGGCTATAAGCTGCTGTGGGAATGTTATATTTGGTACAAAGATCTTTCATGAAGCCTTTTGAGCCTTCAAGCTGCGCTGCGGCAGCTGTGGGCCCGAAAACAGCTATGTTTTTCTCGTGGAGACGATCAGTCAGACCCGCGACGAGTGGCCCCTCTGGCCCGACCACAACAAGATCAATTGCTTTTTCTATAGCAAAAGCAACGAGGGCTTCGCTGTCATCAGCTTGAATGTCAATACATTCCGCACATTCCTCTATGCCCGCATTGCCCGGGGCGCAGTAGAGTTCCCGGCAGCGGTCTGATTGCGCTAGTTGCCACGCCAGTGCGTGTTCACGTCCTCCCGCGCCGATCAGTAAGATCTTCATTTTATTCCTCCAACAACGATACAAGTGTGGCATTGCCGCCTTGACGGGTCGTATCGATAGACAGCACTTTTTCCGTGGCAAAGCGGTGTAGGTAATGCGGACCGCCTGCTTTGGGGCCGGTTCCTGATAAACCCTGTCCACCAAAGGGTTGTGTGCCGACGACAGCGCCCGTCATGCTGCGATTGACGTACGCATTCCCGGCACGTACACTACCCGTAATCCTTTTTACGGCACTTTCTATCCGACTATGGACACCCATGGTAAGGCCGAATCCGGTATTATTGATATCTTCTATAACCTGATTTATATTTTTGCTTTTAAAACGGATGACATGTAGGACGGGACCAAAAATTTCCTGTTCTAACCGGGCTATGTTGTCCAGTTCATAGGCCACAGGGGCAAAGAAATATCCCTGTTTTTCTAATGTTCCGTCCAGTGGTATGGACGCAATGAATTTTGCGAATTTCGTATTTTTCTCCAGCCATTTATGGTGGTTTTTCAGTATTTCCCGTGATGGTTTGTCAATGGCCGGACCGATGTCGCTCGACAGGTCAACAGGGTCGCCGATACGGCGTTGTGCCATAGCTCCTTTAAGCATGGCGATCGTTTTGTCCGCAACGTCTTCCTGTACGTATAGGACTCGCAGGGCACTACAACGTTGTCCGGCGGAGCCAAAAGCGCTAATGAGCACATCATCGATGACTTGTTCTGCGAGGGCAGATGAGTCGACAATCATGGCATTTTGGCCGCCCGTTTCGGCAATCAAGGGTACAATCGGACCGTTTTTTGCCGCCAGAGCGCGGTTGATCGTCCATGCCACTTCTGTTGATCCTGTGAAACAGACACCGGCTGTATCCGGGTGGGCAACCATAGCCCCTCCCATAGCGCCGCTGCCGGGGAGGAAATTGACGACCTCTGCCGGAACGCCGGCTTCGATCATGAGCTGCACTGTACGCATGGCAATGAGCGGCGTAGGAGAGGCCGGTTTGGCAATGACGGCGTTTCCAGCCATCAGCGCAGCGGTCACTTGTCCTGTGAAAATAGCCAGCGGGAAGTTCCACGGGCTGATACAGATAAACACGCCGCGCCCATGCATGGTCAGTACGTTGCTTTCTCCGGTCGGGCCGGGCATGGTTTCACCTTCGGCGCTAAAATCAATGCGGCCCCGCTGTGCATAATAGCGGCAGAAATCAACGGCCTCTCGTAATTCAGACTGGGCGTCATCTATGGTTTTTCCAGCTTCGTAAATGCAGAGGCCCATGAGTTCGGCGCTATTGTCCTCCATCAGGTCAGCCAGCTTTTCCAGTGTAGCGGCACGGTTTTCTGCCGGTGTTTTATCCCATTTCAGAAAACCGGATTGGGCTGTTTCAAAAGCCTTGTCGATCAGTTTTTCGTCAACACCCCAGGCTTGGCCGATGATTTGAGATGTGTTGGCTGGATTCGTTATATCCCGCGCCTCACCTTCTCTGTAAACTTGTCCTCCGATCAAGGGGGCGGCTTCAAATTTTTTCCTGGCCATGGCTTTTTTAATATGGGCGATGAGTGGCTCTTCTACGGTTTGTTCCGTTAAGTCCTGTCCCGCAGAATTAGAACGTCCTGCGCCATAGATATTTTGAGGCAAGGGAATGCCCGCATGGCGTTTTTCGGTATGAGCGCGCGCATTATCCACCGGGTCGGTTACGATGTCATCAATCGGTACGCGCTCGTCAAGCAACTGGTTGACAAAGGAACTGTTCGCTCCGTTTTCCAGCAAACGCCGCACCAGATAGGGCAATAATTCTTCATGAGAACCGCAGGGAGCGTAAACGCTGACTTCCGCGACATCATCTTTCAGGACAAGGTCATGTAATGTTTCCCCCATGCCGTGTAGTCGCTGGAATTCAAAGCTGCCGCGATCATTGGCGGCAAGCTCCATAATGGCGGCAACGCTATGGGCATTATGTGTGGCAAACATGGGGTAGAAGGCATCACGCCGGTCAAGAAGCTTATGGGCGCAGGCAATATAGGACAGGTCAGTATTGGCTTTGCGTGTAAAGACAGGATATTCGGACAGGCCCATAACTTGTGCGCGTTTAATCTCTGTATCCCAGTAGGCGCCTTTGACCAGCCGGCACTGTAATTTTTGCCCGGACTCTTTGGCCATGCCTGCCAGTGCATCAATCAGCGGAAAGGCCCGTTTTTGATAGGCTTGTACAGCTAATCCAAACCCTTCCCAGCCTTTCAGGCTTTTATCCTTGATGGTTTCCGCGATGATTTTCAGGGACATTTCGAGCCGGTCTGACTCTTCTGCGTCAATCGTGATGGCTATATTCGCATTGGCGCCTAGTTTGGCCAGTGCCCTCAGTTTTTCGGTCATGGCGGGGATGCAATATTCAGACTGGGCATATTCATAGCGCGGATGCAGCGCGGAAAGCTTCACCGAGAGGCCGGGCCGGGCTTTATCATTCGTGCTTTGTCCTATTCTCTCAATCGCGTGGCGGTAGACCTCAAAATAACGGTCGGCATCGTCTTGCGTTCGGGCGCCTTCACCAAGCATGTCATAGGACATCCGGTAACCTTTTTTTTGATAGGCTGCTGCGTTTTTTAAGCCTTCTTCGATCGTGCGGCCCAACACAAATTGCCGTCCCATCATCCGCATGGCCTCAACCATGGCCTTGCGGATTACGGGCTCTCCTAAACGGGAAATAGCGCTATCGAGTGTTTTGCGCGTCAAAGCAAGACCAAAACCGGCGGCCTTCACCATTAAATCCTTGCTGCCGCCTTGTTTACCAAGCCAGTCGGCGGCAACCATTTTGTCACGGATTAGGGCATCGGCGGTGGGGGCATCAGGGATACGAAGCAAGGCTTCGGCCAGCGTCATAAGCGCCAGTCCTTCTTCGGATTGCAGGCCGTATTGTTGTAGAAAAGACTCCAGTTCCCCGATTTTTCGTTTGGCTGTTCGTACGCGTTTTACAAAGTCGCGGGCCTGTGTCTGCACGCGGTCGGCTCGGTCTGTATCCCAAGGCAGATCGTCCAGTAAGTCTTCAACACACTGCGCCTCATCGGCATAAAGATAGGATGATAAATGTCCTGTCATTGTCCCGGCCCAACTTTGTTAACATGTCGAGTGAGAGCCTATATTATCAAGGAAATCATGGCAACCGAAACGATTTAGCAGGAATTATGAGGGGGCTTCCGGTTTGTGGCGGTGTCCGTAGCGGGGGGCGTCTTTTGCGGTAGCTTTGATAACATTGCTTCTAGACGGTTTTTTAGCTCTTCATCATTAAGACAATCCTGAGCCTTTTTCAGCACATCCAGGCGGCCGGTATGGACGCATTCGTAGTCCTTATGTAGTTTGGCGGTTTGAGGGCCGGGGTCCGGTTCATCAGTGGGCGGATTAAAGTGATCGTTAATGGCGATGCTGACATCCTGTTGAAGTTTGGTAAGGGCGGCGACAAGAGAGTTTTCCCCAGCAGCTTTAAGGACGTTTTCTACACGATCCAGTAAAGCGCCTTCTCGAGAGGCTTCAGCGATAATAAATAGATCCAGAAACTCTAATTCATCCATAATCTGATGTCTCCTTTTACGAACAGCGCCTGGTAATATTATCAAATATTATGTATATATTCAATAATCTATTTGCTATGTGGATCTTAATTTATATGATCAGGACAGCATGACAAATGAAACAGCCTCAGAAATAACGCCTCGTAACAATGTCTTGGGCAATGTCCCGGAGATGTCCGTTTCCGAACTGGCCTTTTCTCTGAAAAGAACATTGGAGGAAACCTATGGCCGTATCCGTATACGGGGGGAGCTGTCCGGTGTGAAAGTGGCGGCCTCGGGTCATATGTACGCCGATATGAAGGATGAAGGGGCCGTCATTAATATTGTTTGTTGGAAGGGCGTTATGTCCCGGTTGTCTCTGATGCCTGAAGACGGGATGGATGTTATTTGTACGGGAAAGGTAACAAGCTATCCGAAAGGGTCACGCTATCAGATCGTTATTGATTCGATTGAGCTGGCCGGAGAAGGCGCTCTCCTGAAAATGCTGGAGGATCGTAAAAAGAAGCTTGCTGCTGAGGGTTTATTCGCGCCGGAGCGTAAAAAGCCATTGCCCTTTATTCCCCATTCGATTGGCGTTGTAACATCGCCTACAGGGGCTGTTATTCGTGATATTTTACACCGTCTGGCTGATCGTTTTCCGAGACCTGTCCTGATTTGGCCCGTGCCGGTACAGGGCGATAATGCTGCTGATAAAATTGCGGCCGCTATAAAAGGTTTCGATTCAATCCAATCTAGTGGTGCCATGCGGCGGCCTGATCTTTTAATTGTAGCCCGTGGCGGCGGTTCGCTCGAAGACTTAATGGCGTTTAACGAGGAAAGCGTTGTGCGGGCTGTTGCAGACTGTTCGATTCCCGTGATTTCTGCTGTGGGTCATGAAACGGATACAACGCTGATTGATTACGTTTCTGACTTACGGGCGCCGACTCCGACGGGCGCTGCGGAAATGGCTGTGCCGGTACGGGCTAATTTGCGGACGCAAATTCTTGATGATGAAAAGCGCCTTGTCAGTGGTATTTCACGTTTGTTTGAGGAAATGCGTCACAGGCTGACCGCGCAGGCGGCCCGGCTTGGTGATCCGGGGCGGATATTGGAGGTTAAAACACAATCTCTGGATCATTTGTCCCAGAAGCTTGTTTCCGGTTTTGAACGTGGCCTTTCCGGGAAACGGACGCGGATGTTGGAATTGGGCGCGATGTTGCGGCATCCTAAAGATCGCATAGCCGAAGCACAGAAAATTCTGTCTATTCGTACGGATAGCCTGATGCGGGTGCGGAATAAATTATTGGATGAGCCGCAGAAACGCTTTGTTCATGCGGGCCGTATGCTCGAAACCTTATCGTTTAAAAGCGTTCTTAACCGTGGTTTTGTTGTTGTGCGGGATGATCAAGGAAAACCTGTTACGGCGGCCGATCAAACACGTACAGGCCAAAGCGTGCGGCTTCAGTTTGAAGACGACAAGCTTGTTGATGCTGTGATTGGAAAAGGAGGCAAATCAAAAAAGCCTGCTAAAGCCGATTCACAGGGACAGTTATTTTAGGTGTTACACGGCCTGTTTTTTTATCAACTCTGATCTGTGGCAGTTCATGTCCCTCGGGGGAAAAGAATTTGATTTTGTCCGCATTTTTGGCGCCCGAAAAGTCAATTCTCTCCGTTTCTCCCGGATTATAAGTCATCTTGGCGCTATGGAGATCGGCCCAGTCCAGCTTTATATGATCCAGTTTTGCACCGCGCAGGTCAGCGCCCTGCAAATGGGACCAGCGGAAATCAACGCCGGATAGATCAGCGCCACGGAAATCGGTTTCAGGCAAATAAGCGCCGCGCAGGCTGGTATTTTGTAGATTGGCACCAACCAGCCGGGCCATCAACATGTTGGCGCCTCTCAGATCAACGCCTTTGAGAAGGGCGGCGTTCAGATAACCTCTTCGGAGATCTGTATTGGCCAGTTTTGCGCGGTTCAGGCGCAGTTGTTTTCCGTCTTTTCCTTCGGAAGAATTCCATGTTCTGTGGCAGTCTAGAAGATTGTCTAGTGTCTTTTTATCAATAGGTCTTTCTACAAATGAATTGTCATCATAAGGCAGGTTTTTGCATGCTATGGCGCCTGCTTTGGGCGCATCATAGGCATATGCTTTGTTGTAAAGGCCGTCAGACACAAAAACAGAAGCAGTCAGGGCAAAGATACCGGTCAGAACGCCCATTTTTTTTATAGAAAAAGCCATATTAATCTCCCTGTATATTCTTTTTATAAGTTGCTTTTATACTGAACAGAAGCAGATGAGACATGCTGTCGTCAAGTCTATCCAGAAAAAGAGTACTGTATAGAGTGATTTACGTTATATAATATATCTATTATGCGTATTTCGTTGAAAGAATTGATGGATATGATGGGCGTCGGTGAAATACCGGGGCCTTATCAGGCGTTTCCCTGGTCGTGCTACGATGCCGATAAGGCTGTGACATGTAGTGCCGAGGTGCGTATGGGGCCTGATGAAGACGAAGTTGAGTCGGAAATTCAGATGATGTATGACGATCCGCCCGAAGGAACACCGCCGGTGGAACAGACTTGTTATATGAAAGCAGGTCATTCTCAGGATGGACAATGGAGTGTGACGATTCTCCGTATTCGCGGTGAGCCTTTTGGAGCGGATATCTATAACTGGGAAGAAAAATCCTGCCATTTTTTTGCTGCAGTGGTGCGTAGTCTTCAAGCAGAGGAGATTCCGGATATAGATGAGTTGATAGAAGAAGCCTTTCACAGCGAGCGTTTGGCCGATCAATATGGCGGTGGCGGTGGGAAGTCTCCGAAAATAAAACCGGGGCAACTTCTTGATATGAAACAAAAAGGCGGGTTTTAATCAGCCCGTATCTTCCCGAACGATAATGCCGTATTCCTTGGCAATGCTTCCCAGGCCATTTTCTCCCAATTTCATCAAGGCTTCAGCGTACCATTTTGGCCCCTCACGGATGAGGGCAATAGGGCACAGGACATTACCGTTTTTGATGTCTTCTTCCTTGATTTCCAGCCGTATAACTTCACGCAAGTCGTCCTTATTCACAAGACGAATGAAGATATTACGCACCATGTTAAAATTATAACCATCGAGTCCTTCATCATAGATGGACAGGACAAACATGATCTTTAAAACATCAAAAGGAATGCCGTTTAAATCCAGAAAAATACTCTCATCATCCCCGTCTCCTGCGCCCGTACGGTTGTCACCGCTATGTTTTGCGGCACCATCACAACCGGCCATGTTGTTATAAAAGATAAAGTCTTCGTCAATGCGCGTTATGTCCTCTTTATTAAGAAGAAAACAACTTAGATCCATATCTATTTTTTTTTCTTCAAAATCTTTTTGATCCCACCCCGCACCGACACTGATTTGCTTCAATGAAGGTACCTTGTCCATCAAATCGATGTAATCGCCTTTGAAAATATAGTTGCGGTCTTCGTCCAGAACAGGCCCATCTATCTCTGGCAGCGCTTCGGCACTTTTGGAGTCTGAGTCCGGTGTTTCAATTTGTCCTTCTTTTCCTTCATCAAGGATGGGAAGGTTAGGGACGGCATCGGGATTTTCCGGCATATCAGAGCCCGTTTCAATAGGCTTCAGGCCGTCATCGTGGTCGTCGGGAAGTTGTGTGAAGTCGTCTTCTTCCTGCCCGTCTTTTTGCCCGTCTTCGTGATCCATGTCGTTCATTATTGATGAACCCTTCTTGTTGCTCTATAGCCCCAGAGATAAAACATACATTGATATTATATAGGTTACATAGGCGCTTAAAAATAGAATACCCACAAAACGTGTAATTTTTTGATAAAACAGAAGCAGTAATGTGAATAAGAGGCTCACAGATAGCGTGACCCAGATGTCTATGCTGGCCAGTTGTGGCGCCACCAAAGAGAGGTCTATGGGTTTCACAGCAGAGGTTACGCCAATAATCATCATGATATTAAAAACGTTGGAGCCGATAATGTTACCAAGGAGAAGGTCCGTCTGTTTTCTTGCCGCGGCGATCAGACATGTTGAAAGTTCCGGCAGTGATGTACCAATGGCAATAACACTAAGTCCGATGACGGCGTCCGGAACGCCTAGAATTTCAGCGCTGGTCTGTGCCCCACGTACCAGAAACTCCGCGCCTAACGCTATAAAAACAAGCCCCGTGACAAGGAAAGAGAGCGCTTTTCCCGTTGATGAAAAGGGGCTTTCTTCCATCTCTTCAACGGGGATCTCGCCTCTTTTTGCCAGAAGATATTGCCAGAAAACATAGGCCAGTAAGATGGCGACTAATCCAAAACCGACAAGTGTTGTGATTTCTTCACCCTGTAGTAAAAACAGGAGCAATATAGTCGCGGCCATCATCATCATCAGGTCCCGGATCAGGGTGCGGGGAATGGCGATAATGGTTGTAAAAAAGGCCGTGGAGCCGACAACCAGCAGGATGTTGGCGACATTGGAACCCAGAACGTTACCAATGGCAATGCCGGGCGCGCCATGCATGTTGGCATTGACCGAAACGATCAATTCCGGCAAAGACGTACCAAAAGCGACAATTGTAAACCCAACAATAAGCGGTGATATGCCCAAAAGACTGGCAATATGAATGGCCGAATCAATCGTCCAGTTTCCGCCCCGGATCAGCATAATCATGCCCAGTCCCAAGGCACCCATGGCGAGCACAAACGCCTCTGTTGTCGTCAACTCTACCATGTTATTTTTTCTTTCTGGCCAAGTGGGTTACCTGAGGGCTTGTGACGGAGGCCGTCATGATTTTTCTCCGTCATCCCATTCCAGACCGAATCCGAAGGCCCTGTCCATTTCGGCATGGCCGGGGAAATATTCAGTGTAGTTCGTCAATTTAATACCGTTACGAATATTTTCCAAACCAGCAACAGCGCAGAGCGACATTTCTGAACGATATGTGTGGAGAGTCACAACCATCGGCTTTTCATTGGGGATTCGTATCTGGAGTTGAGGCTGGATTTCCGCCCAGCTTGTGGTGCCGTCATATATGTAGAGATAAAAAAGAAGCCTTTTAATTTCCGGCCATTTTTGACCGTTAATCAGAATAATTTCATCTTCCCCGTCATCGTCGTCATCGTCATCGCCCGTACGGTCATCGCCGGAAAGGTTTATAAAAGGCTCTGTTTTGTAGGTGCCGTACATATCACCGAAAGCCTGAAGAGCGCCGCGTTTACCATTATGAAGTTCATACAGGCAGCCCAGATCAAGATCGACACCTTGTTTGCGGGCCTTTTTGAAGAGTTTTCCAATGAAACCTGCTTTTTGAACCTGAAGGTTTTGCCAGGCCGCACCGATACGAATTTTTTGATAGCCGCCCTCCTGCCTGTCAAAAATATCAGTCTGGCCCGTTGTGCCGAGAAAACCACAGGAATTATCATCCGTATCAGACAGATAGCCGGCAGCGCCTTTTGACGTGCCATGACTGGAAAATTTAGCGCGGCTGCGTGTGGCATCGGCCAAAGAATCGGAAGACAGGGAATCGCGGGACATTATTGAAGCTCCTTGCTTGCTCTTCGAAAGGATAACACTACATTCGGTTCTGAAAAACCCAAATCATAAAAACATTTTTTATTCGTGCCATGCCGGGCAAGGAGGCTTCTCATAAAATCCCGTTGCCAGCGCAGAAGACGGCAAATTTCATTGTAATCACGGGATCGAAAACCGTGGCGATAAGCATTGCGGCTGATCCGGGCCTTTCCTGATTCTGTTTTGGGTCCGGTGGAGCACGTCCATGGTTTTTGTTTCCGAATCCGGGCCGCTTGTGCCTTGCGCCGCGCCGGTGGCCAGCCCCTTGTTGTCTTTTTTGTATCCTTAGATGTTGTTTTCATTGTGTTTTTAACACTCCTTCAGTTTGTTTGTAGTTTTTTTCTTTTGAGTAGCAAGGTGGAAGACCATAGTGAGAGGGCAATAAATAACCTGCCCCGGCCCGCTGTGTTTTTTTAACAGGTGTTCTGGAGATATTCCGGTGTTTTTGCGGTTGGTTGGGTGGTGAATGAGTCTTCATAGGAACAGTATAGGAAAATATTCCTTTTTTGTCAAGTTTTTTGCAGAAATTATGATCAAGCTATTCGTCAGTGCGCATCCAGCAGCCGTATGAATAACCCCATTGTTGAATTTCCGACGGATATGCACCGATATAGACGTCGGCCTGTAGGCGGAGGTCATCGGTAAATGTGATGTCCAGAGGGGTGGCGTTTTGTGAAGTCTTTGTGCTGCTCAACCATGCAAGAGCTTCGTTTTCATTGGAAATTATGTCGATTGTGTTTTGGTCGAATGTGATGAGTGAGCGTAGGCATTCTTCTGTTTCCTCACAGCATGTGCGTGTGATTTTTTCATTCTTGTGATGATTTCGGTTTTCAAGAATTTCAATCATGCTTTGTAGCTGTTTGTTTTGTTGATCGGGCGCCTCCAGAGTGGCCCAATAGCGCAGTAACGGAAGGGATTCGGGGGCATATAGAGGTGACAATATCCACCAGTTTTGATTGCGTTGCGGGTGGTTGTTGAAAAGGCTTAAGAAGCGTTTGAGTTGTTTGCCTTTGACGTCTTTTGCCATGTTATAAATCATGTGGTTGTAGACGGCATGATCCTGTGGTTTGTTACCGTCTTCCAGCCATGTCATGATGTGATCTATGTCCTCTGGTTTCAAGCTATCGTGGCAACATCCGCGACTTTTGTAGCTCAGGTGAAATTGCAGAACAGGGCTATACCAGATATCCCAGTAATCCCGGTAAGAACCGCTATGTGTTTCGTAGTAACCATGCATCAATTCCCATTGGACGTACTGATTCGGCTCCTCTTTTAACAGATCCAGCGCGACCGGAGAAAAACCTTTTCCAAAATGTGACCAGCCAATCTGGGCGATTATATTCCGAATCCAGCCATCTTGTTCTGTTCTGAACAGAGTGGCCCAGAATGTCATATTTTCCTGTGAGCGCAAAGCCAGAGAACGTACGGCAAAATGTCTTTTGTAATAGCAATGATGGCCCTGTACGTTTGTTAGTGTACGTAATAGATGAAGTTCTTTATTTGCCTGTTCTGTGTCTTCGGAAGGGTTTTGAAAGCCCAGGAGATAGACAGCCATTGTGGCGCGTTTGTTACAGCCTTTTCCCGCTTCCTTGAGCAAATCACGTCTGTTTCGCTTCTTTTGCGGGAGGTGAGAGCCGTATGTGTCCAGTTCATGCAAATAAGGATAGTAGCGATGGGCTAGAAGATTGGTGTTGAGTTGCGTAAGATTGCTGTCTTCGTCGTCGGCACCGCTTTGTACCAGAGAGCGGGCTTTGCGTGTGCCGATAAGATGCAGCATCTGGTAGATGACGGCCCTTTTGAAGAAGGGTGCGTCTTCTATGTGGATTTCGAACAGGGCAACGGCTTTGTCTGCATGACCCGTGATAGACAGGGCATAGCTTAAAAGGAAAATACCATCTACGCCGTCAAAGCCGTCCGGTAAATCATCGGGCAGGTTATAGATTGTCGAGGAGCTTATTTTATCCAGTTCTTCGGAAAGGGCTGTTAAGGCACTTTTCCGGTAAGACTTCTTTTTTGGTGCGGCAACAAGATGCGCGGCACGGGCCAGAAGGTATCCTGTGTAATAGGCATTTTTATCCATGATATAATCATGGATGTTTTCGATGGTCAGTCCGTTTTGTAAAGTGCCCGTCTGTACGCTGTAGAGCATCAGGGCTTCTATCGAAGGCGTTGAAGCAGTGTCTATCGAAGTTTCCGGCGAAGTTTCCGGCGAAGTTTCCGGCTGTCTGCCCTCTGATAAGACAGGGTCCGGTTGCGGCAGTTCCTGTGGCATGTCGTCAGCCCACACGCTGCCGGAAAAGCCGGTAATGAGGAACAGGGACAGGAGAGCAATGCGGCAAATTTTTTTCATTATTTTGTCTCCTTTTGAAAAGGCATTGATTGATTCTATTCGAAAGTAAGACGGTATAGTAGGGCAAAAGCTTGGCAGAAAAATGGTATTTCTTTGAATTTTATTATCGCTGTGCTATATAATCCGCCTGTTTTAAAGGGGGAAATGACCGATGGCGTCTTACGAATATGTTTATGTGATGAATTCACTTTCCAAAAGCTGGACCGGTGGGAAAAAGGTTTTGGAAGATATTACACTGAGCTTTTTCCCCGGTGCGAAGATCGGTGTTCTGGGGCCAAACGGATCGGGTAAATCGACCTTGCTTAAAATCATGGCCGGCAGAGACAAGGATTATACAGGTGAAGCCTGGGTCGCCGATGGCGCGCGCGTGGGGTATCTGGAGCAGGAGCCACAACTTGATGAGAGCAAAACCGTGCAGGAAAACGTGATGGAAGGGCTTGGCGGTATTAAAGCCAAGCTGGACCGTTATAACGAGATCGGTGTGGCGATGGGTGAACCGGATGCCGATATGGACGCTCTTCTGGCTGAAATGGGTGAATTGCAGGAAGAAATTGATGCGGCTGACGGTTGGGAACTGGAACGTACGATTCAGATGGCGATGGATGCCTTGCGTTGTCCGCCCGGCGAAGCCGGTATTGCCAGCCTGTCTGGAGGCGAAAAGCGCCGTGTGGCTTTGGCACGCCTGTTGCTGGAGAAGCCGGATATGCTGCTTCTTGATGAGCCGACGAACCATCTGGATGCTGAGAGCGTGGCGTGGTTGCAGCGGTTTTTATCCGATTATACCGGTACTGTTGTGATGGTCACGCATGATCGTTATTTCCTTGATAATGTCACAGGCTGGATTCTGGAACTGGATCGCGGACATGGTATTCCTTATGAGGGCAACTATACCGCCTATCTGGAAAAGAAAAAGAAACGTCTGGAACAGGAGTCCCGCGAGGAAGCGACATTGCAGAAAACGCTGTCCCGTGAGCTGGATTGGCTGGGCCAAACACCGGAGGCTCGCCGTAAAAAATCAAAGTCACGGATTAGTGCTTATGATGACCTTTTTGCACAATCGCAGAACCAGACAGTCCGTAATGCCCGGATCGTTATTCCGACACCCGCGCGTCTGGGTGATTTGGTGATTGAGGCGACAGATTTGTGCAAGGGTTATGATGACCGCTTGCTCATTGATAACCTGTCTTTCAAATTACCGCCGGGCGGTGTCGTGGGCGTTATCGGGCCGAATGGTGCCGGTAAAACCACTTTGTTTCGTATGATGACGGATATTGAAAAACCTGATGGGGGCAGTCTCCGTGTCGGCGATACTGTGCAGCTTGGCTATGTCGATCAGAGCCGCGATGATCTGGCGGCGGACAAGACAGTATGGGAAGAAATTTCCGATGGCATTGACGTCCTAAAGCTCGGGAAAATCGACATGCAAAGCCGGGCGTACGTGTCCTCTTTTAATTTCCGGAGTACGGATCAACAGAAGAAAGTCGGCGATTTATCGGGCGGTGAACGCAACCGCGTCCATCTGGCCAAGATGCTCAAAAGCGGCGCGAATGTACTTCTGCTGGATGAGCCGACAAATGATCTTGATACGGAGACCCTTTCGGCATTGGAAGAGGCGTTGGAAATGTTCCCCGGCTGTGCTGTCGTGATTTCGCACGATCGTGCCTTTCTTGACCGTCTGGCTACGCATATTCTGGCCTTTGAAGGCAATTCACAGGTTGTCTGGTTTGAGGGTAATTATGAGGACTACGAAAAAGATTATAAGCGCCGTCTGGGTCATGATGCCGATCAGCCTCACCGGATTAAATACAAGCCTTTACGAAAAGCCGGCTAAGTAAAGCCACTATAACAATTTGAAAAATAACGATAAATGAACGCTGTTGCAGCGCAGCATTGTGCTGTTTCCAGCCGTTTGCAAAACGATCTTACTCAAATTGGCAATAATATGTAAATTCATGGTAGAATTTATAAGGAGATAATTTAATAAAATTTTATCTATCTCGAGGCTATGATAGAATTGGTGTGTAAATCAGCGTAGGTGTGATAGGAAAAAGTGCAGAATATTCAAGACATTAAAACAAAAGATGTTGTCAAATATATACTGCTTCCCGGTGTTGTACCGCGGATGAAGGGCTTTGCGCAGTCCGGTTTTGGCTGGTTGGCTCATTTGATGGCAATCATTTATTACTCTGCCCGCTTGCTTCCGGCCGGGCATGCTTATTTAAATGCGTCCAATATAGGGAAATTCGGTATACGGCATGTGATCGCCGAAGCCTCCCGTCATCTGGTCATGAAAAAAGAAAATATCGATCAGATGATTATTTTTGCCGCGTTGTTAATGGGCTTCATTCTTTTGGTGATGCAGTTCGCTTATATTCTTTTGATGTTCGTTGTTGCCCCGGCTTTTGCGGCCGGCACCTTTACTTTTACCTCTTTCTTTGTCACGCCAAACCCGACAAATGATATTGCCTATATGCTTCTTGATGCTGTGTTCGGCATTCCCGATCTGTATAATTCCTGTGTTGCGAATGTGGCAAAAGCCTGTTCGGATAAATACCCTGTCGGGGCGGGGTTCCCGTCGCCGTTCCATATCGGCCTTCATGCGATGTTCCAGTTTTACAGTCTTTTGATTTTGATCGTCGCGGTTCTTGTGGTTCTCTATTATGTGCTGGTGACGCTTGGTGAAACGGCCATGACGGGCACACCTTTTGGGAAGCGGTTTAATACGATCTGGGCGCCTATCCGGCTGGTGGTCGCTGTGGGGCTTTTGGTGCCTGTGAATTACGGCTTGAATTCGGCGCAATATATAACATTGTTCGCCGCCAAATGGGGATCGAGTTTCGCAACCAATGGCTGGCTTTTGTTTAACGAAACCCTGACAAACGGTGTGGGACAGGCTGATGCTAAACTGATTGCGCGCCCTGATTCAGTGGATGTGAGTTATCTAATCGAATTTATAAGCGTCGCACGGGCCTGTAAAGTGGCCTATGAATGGACGTATTGGCGTGGATCTGCTGCTGCGAGTAACTTTATCAGACCGTATCTCGTCAAGGCAGAGCTTGGTGACCCCTACGGTAATCAGGAGGTGACGGCTCCTACTGCACCGAGCTGGGAGGATGCCTTGGCGTTTTATAATAACGGCGATATTATTATCCGTTTCGGGGAACTGGATATCGGCGACTATTCTAGAAGTAAAGGGGGCGTAAAGCCTTTCTGCGGTGAGATTACCGTTCATACCGATGATGTGACGCAAATAGGCTCCCGGGAAATGCAGAAAAAATATTACGAACTTGTTGTTGAGATGTGGTTCAATCTCGACATTGAAGAGTTTGGCAGGATTCTAAATTGTATTTATTTGCCTGTTAGCGAACTCAAATTAATCCCCGCTAATTGTGATAATTTTACGATCGTTGACAACAGCCCTAGTGGACCGGGCACAACACCAAACACAGAATGGAAACTCGAAACTGTCGCCTGGGCTAACTTGATTGCGGCCGATTTTGTTTCTGTGGCCCATGCGGTGGCGGTGGCGGGCACCGATTTTGCCTTGCCGCAGGAGTTAAAAGACAGGGGCTGGGCCGGTGCCGGGATTTGGTATAACCGGATAGCCCAATGGAATGGCGCTCTGATGGGGTCTGCCAAAAATGTGCCGTCGCCCAGTCTGATGCCTGAGCCGATGCAAAAAGTACAGGAGGAAAAACGCCAGCATGATGAAAGTACGGATGCTTTAAATCGTTTTCAGCCTTATCTGAGTGACGGCACGGACATTGATTTTGAAATTGATGGCGAGCGCATGATTGCAAATGTCCTGAATGGTGCTTACCTCTACTGGCAGGAGAGCGATTCAACCGGCTCGGTGGATACCAAAAGCGGCGGGAATGTCTTTTTTGATACGCTGAATGTTATTTTTGGTCTGAACGGCTTGTTTAACATGCGCAAGAACAAGGATATTCATCCTCTGGCGCAATTATCGGCGATCGGGAAGGGGATTTTGGAGAGTGCTGTCCGGAATTTAATGCTGGCGCTTGCCTTTTCTGTTGGCGGCGGTATGACCGAAGTGCTGGAACAGCATGTAGGCAGTGCCTTTATCGGCGTGGCCAGCAGTGTTTTTGTCTCGCTCGGCACTGTCGGGCTGACGGTCGGATTCGTTCTTTATTATGTTCTTCCATTTTTGCCCTTTATGTATTTTTTCTTTGCCGTAGGCGGTTGGGTGAAGGGTATTTTTGAAGCCATGGTGGGTGTACCCTTATGGGCGCTGGCTCATTTGCGGGTGGATGGAAATGGCTTGCCGGGTGATACGGCCATGAATGGTTATTTTCTGATTTTCGAGATTTTTATCAGGCCTATTCTGACCGTCTTTGGTCTTTTGGGCGGGCTTATTATTTTCTCGGCCATGGTGCGGGTGCTGAATGATACATTTGACCTGGTGGTTGAAAATCTGACCGGATTCGATTGTATGGGCGATTGCGCGAAAGCCGGGAAGGGGTCCGTAACGGCTTTGGGGATGGATTTTAAACGTGCCATTCTGGATGAGTTTTTCTTCACAATTATTTATACGATCATCGTTTATATGATGGCGACATCCTCCTTTAAAATGATTGATCAGGTACCGAACACTATTTTGCGCTGGATGGGCTCCGGGGCGCAGACCTTTGGTGATCAAAGCGGTGATGCAACGGAAGGGCTGGTGCAGTACGCGGCCATGGGCGGTAACATTGTCGGCGGACAGGTTGTGGGCGCGGCCATGCAGGGTGCAAAAGTTACCGGACAGGGTCTGGGTGCGGCGGCCAAACCGATGAAGAATATCATAGATGGCATGGCTGAGAGAATGCGGATGGGGGGAGTTGGCGGTGGGCCTAACCCGGCGCCGAGTTCCTTGACGGTGGATAGGGTAAAAGGGCTGCCCGGACCATAGTTTCGAGGTAAGAACATAAGGATAAAGCGTTTGATACAAGGAAAGGAGGCATAAATAAATGGATATAACATTCGGAAGAGTAATGAAATACGCTTTACTGCCGGGGATTTTACCTCGGATCAGGGCGTTTGCCTCTTCCGGTTTTGGTTATGTGTCTTTCTTTATGGCTCAGATATATCGTGCGGCCCGCCTTATTCCGCCGAATCATCCTTATCTGAACCCGGCCAATATGGGCAAGTTCGGCGTGCGTCATGTGGTTGCAGAGGCGGCGGCGAATCTGACGCTGAAAAAAGAGAATGTCGATCAGGTTTTTATATTTGTGATGCTGCTTGTCGGGCTTGTGCTGTTATTCGCGCAATTTTGCATGATGGCTCTGGCCCTTTTTGTGCAGTCGGCACAGGCGGCGCCGCCGATGCCTACGAATTTTTCAGGTTTTTTTGAAACAACACCGCCATTGAACGATATTGCCTTTGTGCTTTTGGACCGGGTGTTCGGTGTTCCGGATTTCTTTAATTCCTGTGTGGCACAAGAGCTGGAATGTTTTGCCAAACAGGCTGGTGTCATAGCGGGGACGGGCGAAGGTCCTTTTCCCTGGCCGTTTCATGAAGCTTTGCGCAGCATGATGGAGCTGTATAGTATTGGGCTTCTTGTCGTGGCGATGATTATTTTCCTGTATTTCATTGTCACAATTTTGGCGGAAACTGCCGAATCCGGGACTCCTTTTGGCCGGCGCTTTAACCATGTCTGGGCGCCCTTGCGTATGGTGGCGGCGCTGGGGCTTTTGATTCCCGTAGCCAACGGTTTAAACGCGGCGCAATATATTGTTTTATATGCGGCTAAATACGGTTCCGGCTTTGCCACGAATGGCTGGAATATGTTTATTGATACGGCCGTTGCCGGTACGCAAACCTTGTTGGGAGAAACGGATCAACTGGTTAGTGTTCCTAATTCCCCTGATATTAATACGCTTCTGGAATTTTTTCTGACGGTGAACACCTGTATTGTGGCGCAACATGACACTTACGGGCGGGATATTGATGCGTGGCTGGTGAGAGAAACAGGAGATAATCCATACAACTCAAAGTTCCTTGACGTTGCTGTGGCAGGGTCGGCGAGTGGTGGCCTTGCTATGACGGCCGGTTTTACGCCGAGTACGACCTATGAGGCGGCTCTGGATTTTTATAATCAGGGCGATATCCTGATCCGTTTTGGTGAGTTTGAAAGAGGGGCAGACGGGGAACCGATACACGCGGCTGATACTGGTTTTGTCCATCCTTTTTGCGGTGATGTTGTCTTGCAAACCCATGATTTGTCTGAACCGGGTTCACTACATATTCAGCGACAATATTACAATATGATTGCCGCGTTTTTGGCGGATCCTTTTTTCCGCACGAATGCGGTGAATATCTATATGCGCTATGGTGCCGATCCCGAAGACCCGAATGCGCCCCTTCCTACGAATACAGGGTTGGCGCAGGCCCGGCAGGACTGTCTTGATTTTCTAACACGGGTCATTGCGCAGGGTGTCGTCTTGCAGGTGAGCACGACAACATGGATTGAGGATTTAAGAAGTTTGGGGTGGGCCGGGGCTTCGATCTGGTACAATAAGGTGGCGCAGATGAACGGTTCCATGGTTGGTGCCGCCGAAGGGATTCCGGCTGTGAAATTATGGCCTGAAATCATGGAGAAAGTTAAAAAAGAACGGCTGGCCCATGATGGTTTTGTGACAGGGACTGATCGTTTCCGTCCGTATTTATCCGATGGTAAAGCAATCCGGTTGAAGGAAGTGAGCGATACCAAGATCGCCAAGCCGTTATATCAGGCGAATATTATATGGCACAGTATCTATCAGGCGCCGTCGGGTAATATATTCATGGACGCAATCAAGGCGTTATTCGGGGTGGATGGTCTTTATAACATACGGGACAATGCGGATAAGGATATTCATCCCCTGGCACAGCTTTCATCGATTGGTAAGGCGCTGGTGGATAGTGCCGTTCGTAATTTAGGCTATTCCGGTGTGGGGGGCGCTTTGTCTGTTATGAGCATGTTCTCGAACCAGCTTGTAACCTCTGTGTCTATGGCGTCATCCAGCTTTTTCACGAAGATTGCGATGATCGGTTTATTAGCCGGCTTTATCATGTTTTACGTTCTGCCGTTCCTGCCCTTTATATATTTCTTCTTTGCCGTGGGCGGGTGGATCAAGGGCATCTTTGAGGCCATGGTCGGCGTGCCTTTATGGGCACTGGCCCATATTCGTATTGATGGTAACGGATTGCCCGGTGACGCGGCTATGGGGGGCTATTACCTGATTTTAGAAGTCTTTTTACGGCCGATTATGATTGTTTTCGGTCTTTTAGCCGGGATCGCCATTTTTTCGGCGCAGGTCAGGGTCTTGAATGAGATTTGGCAGCAGGTGACGAGTAATCTGGCCGGGTTTGATGCTGTTGTTGATGGTAACAGCCTGACCAAAATTGGTAATTCGACCAATCCCGGCACGGGGGAAACGGGTAGTCTGGAATTTAAACGTGATCCGCTGGACCAGTTTTTCTATACAGTTATTTATGCCATTGTTGTGTATATGCTGGGCATGTCGTCCTTCAAGCTTGTGGATCTGATACCAAACCATATCTTACGTTGGATGGGTGCGCAGGCGCAGACCTTTGGTGAGCAAAGCAGTGATCCGGCAGAAAACCTCATTCGTAACGTATCTGTCGGTGGCGGTATGATCGGTAGCCAGCTTGGTCAGGCAACGTCGGGTATGAGTGGTGCCATTCAAAATATGTCGCAACGGTCTGCGGCGGGCAGGGCCGCCGGTGGCTAACTAGACGCTAACCAGTGATCAGGGCGGTAATGTAATAGCCAGAGGAATAGCCAGAAAAACAAAATGAATGTTCTTGTAAAACAAACACTTAGATATTCAATGCTTCCGGGTATATTCCCGCGGCTCAAGAGCCTTTTTGCCTCCGGTTTCGTTCATATCGCTGTGTTTATGGCTTATGTTTATGCTGCCGTCCGGCTTTTACCTGCCAACCATCCCTATCTGAGTTCTGCCAATGCTGGACAATTTGGAATACGTCATGTGATTGCAGAGGCTAGGCGTAACCTTACTTTTGACAGAAAAAACATTGATCAGGTTGTTATATTTTTTACCCTGTTGATTGGGATTGTTATTCTGTTTATGCAGTTTGGTCTTCTTCTTATGGCTCTGACCGTTCAGATAGCTCATGCTGCCGTTGTGATGCCGACTTGTTACTCCTGTTTTTTTGTAACGCCGTTTCCTCTGGATGATATCGCTTTCACGATGCTGGATTACACCTTTGGTTTTGACGGCCTGTACGGTTCATTTGTTGATGGTTCGCCGGGGTGGCCGACACCCTTTCACGAGGGCCTCCATGCTTTGTTTCATTTTTACAATATCGGCGTCCTGATCGTAGGTTTAATCGTTTTTCTTTATTTTATTGTTACGATTGTGGCCGAGACAGCGCAATCAGGCACGCCTTTTGGCCGGCGCTTTAACCATGCCTGGGCACCGGTGCGGCTTATACTGGCGCTGGGGCTGTTATTTCCTTTTACCAATCTGTGGGGCATGAATGGCGCGCAGCTTATTACGTTGTATGCGGCTAAATGGGGCTCCAGCGTTGCGACAAATGGTTGGACCATGTTTAATGAGATCATTCTTGGTAAACCGACGACAATGTATCCTGGGGGCCCTGTGCCCGGCGCACCGACAACGCCTTTGGGGCAGCCGGAAACATTGGTCTCTATTCCCAATCCGCCCCATCTGAATACTTTGATAGAGTTTCTGTTCGTGGCGCAAACCTGTAAGTGGATGGAAAAAAAGATACATGATCGTGATATTGAGGGCTATATCGTGAAGGATGAATTTAATTTTCCTTTGGCCGCCTTCACTTTTCAGGATGCTTTGGGCCTTAATGCAATCAATAATCTTAACCAGAGTCAGGATATTGTCATTCGTTTTGGTGAAGTGTCTGATTTTTACAAGCGTGAGCCGGGATGGGTCAGCCCCATTTGCGGTGAAATTATTGTGAACATAAAAGACGAAACGTCGCCGGGAACCATGATACTTCAGGCCGAATATTATAAGTTGATTCAGGACCTCTGGGCAGAGCCGTCTAATGATTTTTATGCTGATAACCTATCTAAAAAGATCACACCGACCTTTGATAAGGACCCTTTTGCATCAATGCCGACGGCTTCTTTTTTGCAGACCATTATAACGGAATTTAATGATTCTGTGTCAGAGGCCATAGAACTGGCTGTTGAAGCGCAGATTAATGCCATTAACCCGAATACAGGTCAAAGCTTCTGGCTGGATGATTTTACCGACAGAGGCTGGGTCGGGGCGGCTTTATGGTACAATAAAATAGCCCAGTTTAACGGCTCTCTGGTTGCTGCTGCCTTTAATCTGCCCGTGGCATCGCGTTATCCCTTGGTGATGGAGCGCGTCAGGGATCAGCGCCGGATGACCGGTGAGTTCCTGTTTGGCCCCGATCGTTATAAGCCGTATTTATCGAATGGTAAATTGGTTGAGTTCCAGAGTGCCGGAGACGTTCACATTGCCATTGCCCTTTATTAT
>JAJFGQ010000057.1 GCA_021776075.1 Alphaproteobacteria bacterium
TCCAGAACGCTACAAAAAAATGGACCATGCCCATTCAAAACTGGAATTTGACACTCTCCCAATTGTCTATATATTTTGAGGGAAGGTTAGATGATGCTCTTGATCTCTAAACTGCTGACACAGAATCCTGAACGCCCTCGCAAAACCTGTTCTTCGCCTTTGTCTATAATGCCACAGGCGTACCGATTGCCGCCGGGTTACTCTATCCATTTTTTGGATTACTGCTCAGCCCAATCATTGCCAGTGCCGCGATGACCTTTAGTTCTGTGTCGGTTATATTGAATGCGCTCAGATTGAAGAGAGCCAACTTATAAGAGAATAATATGCGCCAACGCAAATTCCAAATACGAGGGAGAACTTTAGGAGCAGATCAGTGGGCCAGTTTAATGATGCTGGCCGCATTGGGACTGGCCCTGCTCTGGGTTAATTCGCCGCTGAAACTATCCTATGACCTGTTTCATCATACGCCGATGGTTATCAGTTTCGGAGAATTTATCCTGCAAAAGCCGCTGGTGTTCTGGATCAATGAAGGGCTGATGGCGTTTTTCTTTCTGGCTGTCACTACAGAAATAAAACGCGAGCTTCTCGAAGGGCATCTTTCAGCGCCCAGACAAATGCTTTTGCCCGCCTTTGCTGCGTTGGGGGGCATGATTGTTCCGGCAGCGATCTACCTCTTTATAAATCAGGGTAATCCCGTTTTTTCTCAGGGTTGGGCCATTCCCACGGCAACGGATATCGCTTTGAGCCTTGGCGTGTTGTCGCTGTTTGGTAAACGTGTACCATTGGAGCTTAAAATCTTTCTGGCGGCGCTGGCTATTTTTGACGATTTGGGCGGTATCCTGATTATTGCCGTTTTCTATGGAAGCCATTTGACGTGGAGTGTTATGGCTTTTGTTTTGGCGGCTGTTGCCGTGCTTTTCTTATTGAACCGTTTTGGTATCACGCGCGTGTCGTTTTACATTGTCATCGGGATCTTTCTCTGGGCCGCGCTACAACAATCGGGCATTCACCCGACAATGGCCGGTGTTGCGGTTGGTCTGGCCTTGCCGCTGCGAGTTAAGAAGCCCTGCGCCTATATTCCGCTCAAGATGGTTGAGGACGGACTACACCCGTGGACGGCCTTTTTTATCATACCGCTCTTCGCCTTTTTCAATGCCGGGATTGTTTTTTCCGATGTCACTCTTACAAATCTAGTTTCACCACTTTCGCTGGGTGTTGTAGCGGGACTTTTTATCGGCAAACCGCTTGGTATTTTCCTGTTTGCATGGATCGCGCACCGTCTGAAATTTGCCAGTCTTACCGATCACGTAAACTGGCGGCAAATATTCGGTGTAGCCCTATTAGGCGGTGTAGGCTTTACAATGGCACTGTTTTTTAATGCGCTGGCCTTTCCGCTTAACGGAAATCCTGAAATTGGGCGGGTGGCCATACTTGTTGGCTCGCTGCTATCCGCTGTTTGCGGCGGATTATGGCTGCATCTGAGCTTACCCAAAGAAGGAATAAAAACATGAAACTTACATTTTTAGGCGCAACAGGCACGGTTACAGGATCAAAGTATCTTCTCGAAGATGGTGGCAAGAAAATCATGATTGATTGTGGCCTGTTTCAGGGCCACAAAGAACTGCGCCTACGAAACTGGGAGGAATTGCCGGTTAAACCTGCTTCTATTGATGCGTTGCTCTTAACTCATGCGCATCTGGATCATAGCGGCTATATCCCCAGACTGGTCAAGGCAGGGTTTACAGGCCCGATTTATTGCTCCGAAGCCACGTTTGATTTGTGCAAAATTCTGTTGCCTGATTCTGGTTACATTCAGGAAGCGGATGCTGAACGTGCCAACCGTTACCACTATACAAAACACAAACCAGCTTTACCGCTTTACACGGAAAAAGAAGCCCGCGATGCCCTGCAGTATTTCAAGCCGGTTGGTTTCGGGACATCTTGTCCGTTAAGCGAAGAACTTGAATTCACCTTGCACCGGGCCGGGCATATTCTGGGCGCATCCTTTATCCGCATCAGTGACAGTGGCGGCACGTCTATTCTGTTTTCCGGCGACATAGGGCGTCTTGATGATCCGGTAATGAAAGCGCCTGCAAAGATACAGGATGCCGATTACCTCGTCGTAGAATCCACCTATGGCGACCGGCTGCATGGAAAGAGTGATCCTACGGACGATATTGGGCGTATTGTAAAAGAAACAGCGGCGCGTGGCGGGACAGTCGTCATTCCGGCCTTTGCTGTCGGACGGGCGCAGCAAATTATGTATTACATTCACAAGCTGAAAGCCGAAGGGCGTATCCCCGGTAATTTACCGGTCTTTCTCGATAGCCCGATGGCTATTAACGCTTCAGACCTATTGTGCAAGCATATGAGTGATCATCGTATGCCGGATAATGTGTGTATGAATGTGTGCGGCATAGCCACATATACCCGGACGGCTGAGCAATCAAAGGCCATTTACAACAAGAACAATAACATGCCGAAAGTTATTATTTCCGCCAGTGGTATGGTCACAGGCGGGCGGATTTTGCACCATTTGAAGCATTATCTTGGCGATGCCCGCAACACCGTCCTTTTGGCCGGATTTCAGGCCGCGGGCACACGCGGCGACCGGCTGGCGCGGGGAGAGAAGGAAATCAAAATACATGGCCAAATGTGGCCTGTGCTGGCGCAAATAGAAAAGCTTGATAATATGTCGGCCCACGCTGATTACGGCGAAATCCTGACATGGATGGAAAATTTCAGCGTTACGCCGCGCAAGGTTTTTGTGGTTCATGGTGAACTCACGGCAGCGCAAAGCATGAAAGACAAAATAGAAGAAAAATTCGGCTGGAACGCTGTTGTTCCTGAACACAAGCAGACGGAGGAGCTATGACAGACAGGCCACAGCCCATACTGAAACTGCGCCGCCTTGGTATAGACACTTACAAGGAAGCCGTCATCTATATGCGCGAGGATTGCCATGTCTGCCGTGCCGAAGGGTTCGAGGTGCAGGCACGCGTGCTGGTAAGCCTAAATGGGAAGTCTTTGACCGCGACACTGAATATGGTCCGGGATGGGCTTCTGGAACAGGGTGAAGCGGGACTGTCCGAACATGCGTGGAAAAATCTGGATGCAAAGGAAGGTGATCAGACTCACGTTTCTCATCCTCCGCCCGTCCATTCTCTCAGCTATATGCGCTCTAAAATCTATGGTAACGCCTTGCAGGCGGATCAACTTCAGGCCATCGTTAATGATATTGTCGCCGGGCGCTATTCTGACATTCATATATCTTCCTTTTTAACAGCCTGTGCAGGCGGGCGGCTCAATGAGCAGGAAATCGTTCATTTGACCCGCGCGATGGTGGAAAGTGGCGAAAGGCTGGACTGGGGGAAGGAATTGGTCGTAGACAAGCATTGTGTCGGCGGGTTGCCGGGTAATCGCACCACGCCGATTGTCGTGGCAATTGTTGCTGCTCACGGTCTTACCATGCCTAAAACTTCTTCCCGCGCCATTACCTCCCCGGCAGGCACGGCGGATACGATGGAAGTGCTAGCTCCGGTCGATCTGGATGTTCCGGCGATGCGCAAAGTCGTCGAAAAGGAAAACGGCTGCGTGGTTTGGGGTGGTTCTGTGTCTTTAAGCCCGGCGGATGATTTGCTGATCCGCGTCGAAAAGGCCCTTGATCTGGATAGCGAGGGGCAACTTGTGGCCTCTGTCCTGTCCAAGAAGATTGCCGCTGGATCATCCCATGTGTTGATTGATGTCCCTGTCGGCCCGACTGCCAAGATACGCAGTATGGAGATGGCCGAAGCACTGGCGCGTTATCTGGAACAAACAGGAGCAGCTCTGGGAATAGGTGTACGTGTTCACACCAGTGACGGCAGCCAGCCGGTCGGGCGTGGCATTGGGCCGGCTCTGGAAGCGCGTGATCTGGTGGCTGTTTTGAAGAATAACAAAGATGCACCACAGGATTTACGTGATCGGGCGCTTGATTTGTCCGGGCATATTCTGGAGTTTTCGCCAGACGTGAAAACCGGAGAAGGCCGGACTTTGGCCACGGATATTCTGGATAGCGGCAAGGCATGGGCAAAGTTTCAGGCAATCTGTGAAGCACAGGGCGGTATGCGCGATATTCCTCAATCACCATATACGCAAATTATTGAAGCAAACAAAGGCGGACAGGTCACAGAAATTGATAACCGCCGCATTGCCCGTGTTGCCAAGCTCGCAGGCGCTCCGGCGGATAAAGTAGCAGGCGTTGATCTTCATACACCGGTTGGCACCAAAACTGAAACCGGTCAGCCACTTTTTACTGTGCATGCAGAGTCTCCCGGCGAACTTGATTACGCGCTGAACTATCTTGAGGGAGAAGACGGGATTATAAAAATTAAAGAGGAATAACATGACAATATTATTTGCGTATCCAGACAATGAGAAACAGGCTGGATCGTTGGTTAAAGAAGCCGGGTATGAGATGGGAGTCATGAAAACGCACCATTTTCCTGACGGTGAAAGCCTTGTGCAATTGGAAACCGATGTGAAAGACAGAGATGTGATTTTATTTTGTAGCCTCGATCACCCCGACAGCAAGGCCATGACGATTATGTTCTTTGCGCAGACAGCCAAAGAGTTGGGCGCGAAATCTGTCGGGCTGATCGCGCCCTATCTCGGCTATATGCGTCAGGACAAGCGATTTCATGAGGGCGAGGCGGTAACGTCTAATGTCTTTGCCGCTTTTATATCAAAGCATTTTGATAGCCTGATTACCGTCGATCCGCATTTGCACCGTCATAAGAATATGAGTGAAATCTATACCATTCCAGCAAAGGTTGTTCATGCTG
>JAJFGQ010000058.1 GCA_021776075.1 Alphaproteobacteria bacterium
CATTGACCAGATTCGCCGCCGTACGAGCCGTTGATCCCGACACAAAATGTTCGATTAATCGGTCTTGTTTGTATGTGCTTAAACGGCTTTTGCGCATGTCCATAGTGATAACCTCTCTCGGTTATCTAGGACAGCCCCAAAAATTATATCAACAAAGAGAAATAAAACAAAGAGCACAACCATCTGATAAATAATAGCTGAATAAGCCTTTTGGCTACTGCCACGCCAGAGCTGTTGACATAAAGTCAAATTGTGCGCTAGGGTCCTGCCAATCATCATTAAGAATAAGCGACAGGGAGAACGAGCGTGGCAAACGACCCGGAAAAAGAAAATCTGATGCAAAAGCCTCTCAGCAAGGAAGACAAGAAATTCCTTGAAAAAAAAGTTGAAGAATTTTCTGAAAAACTAGGCAATGCCCATAAGGAAATTGCGACGGAAATCTGGGGACAGGACAAAGTCATCGGACTGACACTGGCCAGTATGGTCGCGAACGGACACCTGCTTAATGTCGGCGTTCCCGGTCTGGCAAAAACACGCCTTGTCTCACGGGTTGCGACAGTTATGGGTCTTGACTTCAAACGGGTGCAATGTACGCCGGATTTAATGCCTCACGATATTCTTGGTTCTGAAGTACAGAACAGGGACCCGAAACTGGCACACGAATTTAATTTCGTCAAAGGGCCTGTTTTCACACAGTTCCTTATGGTCGATGAAATTAATCGCGCCGCCCCCCGTACGCAGGCCGCGTTTCTGGAAGCCATGCAGGAAAGAAAAGTAACAATGGGGGGAACGACTTATTCCTTAAAAAGACCCTTTCTGGTGATGGCCACACAAAACCCGATTGACCAACAGAGCACATACCCGCTTCCGGAAGCCCAATTGGATCGTTTTTTGATGAGACTTGATATTAACTATCCAGACGAAGAAAATGAAAAAAAGATGGTGATTGAGACGACAGGCAAAACAGCTGAAGAAGTGAAAGACTTATTTAGCAGACATGAAAAGGGAGAGGATCTAAGAATTGTTTCTGACCACCATAATGACAGCAGGCTTAAGGCTATTTTAGAGCCAAACGACCTCATTTTAATGCAGGATGTCGCCAGTCTTTTGCCTTTAAGCGATGACGTTATTGATGCCATCATGCAAATGGTCCGCCGGGCACGCCCATCAGACAGTAAGGCGCCTGACTATATCAAACAAAGTGTTGAATGGGGACCGGGGCCCCGCGCCTCTCAGGCTTTTGCGCAAGTCGCCAGAGCCCACGCACTTATGAGAGGTGAGATCGCTCCCAATGTGGGGGATATTCTTGCTGTCATAGAGCCTGTGTTAGAACACCGCATGGTGCTGAACTACCTCGCCCGGGCAGAAGGTGTTAAGTTTCAGCATCTGACGCAAAAGCTGAAGAAAGATATATAGGACGATCAGACCCTATCGATCCAGCCTCTTCAGTATTGTTTTGATAAAAGTCTGATCTGTTTTGTAGTTACCGGTCAGAGCAAACATAACCATATTGACCCCGGCCCGAAGCGCCATTTTTCTTTCCCGCGAATAAGTCGGCAAGCTTGTTCCCGCCCACGCGGCGGCCCAGTTGCTTTTTCCTATAATAACCGATGAAATATTTTCCGTTTTTTTAGCGCCGGGATTTTCCACCAATATCGAGTTAAAATTCTGACTACCCGGTAGCCCCGGTACAAGGTAAAAAGTTCTTGTCAGGACATGGTCTTTACCCATAGGGACCAACGGCTTCAGAGCAACTTTATCCAACACACGGCCCAACACATCATAATCATTTGATATGATATTCTGATCATGGATATCAAACAAAATCAGACCCCCTGTCTTAAGGTAATGCTGAACATTCTTCTGGGCTTTGTCAGATAATTTCTGAGCATCCTGTGTTACAGGCCAATAAATAAACGGAAAAAAAGTAAGCTCGTCGCGTTCTATATCCAGAGCGACAATACCGGCCGGATCAACAGCTGTTTTTCGTTTCAAAGTATCCTTCAAAGCGGCCATGCCTTTTCGAACATCCTCATTAATTTGCGGGGAAGAAGAAGGAACATAGGCCAGATGAAGAGCAGTGCTGTATTTGATCGCATCAGAAGGCGTGGTTGACCGCACTTGTGCGGGAGCCGGCAATTCATCAGCAAAGACTGTGGGAGCAAAGACTGCGGGCACACCCGCCATAGCCGTAAAAGCGGCAAGCAGTAGTCCGGCAGTTGCTTTTTTCATACCCATAAGGGCCTCTCTCCCCGAAACATCCCCGACACGACAACATATTGACAAAAACCCTTGTAACATCTAGTCATAATGCAAGCTATACATTTTTTATAATCCTTTGGATTTTGTAATGAAGCGATACAAAAAAACATTTGTTTCGAATCTGGCTGCGGCCATGCTGGCATTTAGTCTGGCGCAGGGGAGCGCTGTATGGGCTGACGAAGCGCCCGATACTAATTTTCCTGACGCCATGCGGGCAGACACAGCGCAAACAAAGCTCTCGCAGGACAAAGCCACACTGGCAAAAACCCCGCTGGCAAAAACCCAACTGACCAAAACATGGGCCGTGACAACAAATCCGATTGCGCCCATCAGCATGATAGCGGGAATGGGACTGCTTGCCCTTGCTTTTAGCGTTCTGGGTGGCAGGCATAATATGAAAGGCGCATGGTGGCGCGCCACCGCCGGCGGTATGCTCACCCTGCACCTTCTTCATCCCGAGTTTCTTCAGGAAGAACGCGAATTATTACCGACGGAAGTGGCTATCGTTGTTGACAAGAGCGCCAGTCAATCCCTTGACGAGCGTGATAAAACAACCTCACTCATGCAAACGGCCCTTGTTGAACAGCTCTCAAAAATGCACGGCGTGAATATTCGTATCATTGAAGTCGAGGGCACGAAAAACGGTGTTGCTGTTGACGGCACACAGCTTTTTACTGCCCTTAATGCAGGACTCAGTGACGTATCCCATGATCGGCTTGGCGCTGTTTTCATATTCACGGACGGGCAGGTTCACGACATTCCCGAAAAAAACAATTTGCTGGAAAATGGCGTGCCTCTGCACGTTCTTCTGTCCGGTAAAAAAGACGAATATGACCGCCGTATCATCCTCGATCAAACATCGCGCTTCGGTCTTGTGAACAAGGAGCAGAAAATCCGGTTTCATATACGCGATGAAGGCCGCACGCCAAATGAAGGTGAGAAAATCGGCTATACGGTCCGTCATGAAGGCCGGGAGATTGCTACCGGGTTTGCTGCGCCGGACAACGTGGTGGAAACACGTGTGAATGTACCGCACACCGGCGCCAATATTATTGAAATCACCACAGACTCCCTGCCCGGCGAATTAACCACTGTTAATAACCGCGTTGTCACAACGATTGAAGGTATCCGCGAAGCGCTTAGTGTTTTGCTCCTGTCGGGAAAACCGGATGCCAATACACGCATGTGGCGGGATTTGCTCAAATCCGATCCCGATACCAATCTCGTCCATTTTACGGTTTTAAGAGGACAGAATCAGGATGATAAAACGCCGCGGAGGGAACTCTCACTTATAGCCGTCCCGACGGATGAAGTGTTTTCTGAAAAGATCAATGATTTTGATCTGATTATTTTTGACCATTACGAAGAGCGTGGTCTTCTGAAAGAACAGCATTTTAACAATATAACAAATTACGTCAGGAACGGCGGAGCCTTACTGACTGTTGCCGGTCCCGAATATATTGGAGGAGGCAGTGTTTACGGAACAAGTCTTTCCTCTATTTTACCTGCTGCACCCGCCAGCGATGTTATTAAAGCGCCTTATATTCCACAAGTCACCGACCTTGGCAAACGCCATCCCGTTACACGCAATCTGGAAGACTCGAACACAGATGATCCTTCCCAACAACCATCATGGGGCCATTGGTACCTTCTGGTGAATACAGCCGTGCCTTTGAGCGGCGATGTCATCATGACGGGAGCCGATAACAAACCGTTACTCATTCTCGATCATAGAGACAAGGGCCGCATTGCCATGCTTATGTCCGACAACGCATGGCTCTGGGCGCGGGGACATGAAGGCGGCGGGCCAAGTGCTGAACTTTTGCGCAGAACAGCCCACTGGCTGATGAAAGCGCCTTCTCTCGAAGAAGAAGCGCTCCGTATGAGTATAAAAAATGACGCGCTGACGATTGAGCAGCAAACAATTGCGGAAAAAAGCACCCCTGTAACAGTGAAGACGCCATCCGGCAAAACTGTGATGGTTACACCAACGCTAACGGAAGATGGCTTTTGGCGCAGCACAATACCGGCTGATGAAGTTGGTTTATACAGCGCCGAACAGGCTGGAAAACAATTACTCACAGCGTTTATAAATGCCGGTTCCCGTAACCCGAAGGAGTTCATCAGCACCCTCTCAACGCCCGATCTTCTGAGGCCGTTTGTCAGGGAAACCGGCGGACAAATCAAAAGGATGCTTGATAAAGAAGGCCATCTTGATGTACCGCGGCTTATATCGCACCGCTCTCCAAAAGCCGGTAAAGAAATGAACATCCGTATGAGCGAGGCAAGCACGCTGAAACGCACTCACAGAACGCCGCTTATTCCCGGTTGGCTGGGAGTTATTTCTATATTGGGGGCGCTTGCCGCAGCCTATTATCGGGAAGGTGACGGTACCTTACCCTTTAAAAAGATACCGCCAAAGACAGGAGGGCCAAAAAATGACGGTCCTTAAATCTATCAAAAAAGCTTTTAAGCTGGCTGCTATGGCTACCATTGCGCCCCTGACCCTTCCGTCTACAGCTATCGCATCGGGACTGGCGCTTGGACCTGTGACCTTTAGCGCCCCTTTGGTCCTGATGGGAGCCGTGGCTTTGCCTGTGCTGTGGTGGCTAATGAAAAGCACACCGACAAAGCCGACAATAGAGGCTTTTCCCGCCATGCGTATATTATTTAATATGAAGAGTCAGGATCAGGAACCGGCGATCATGCCTTTGTGGCAAAGGCTTCTTCGTATGACGGCCGCTACAATGATTATAGCCGGTCTGGCACAACCAAGTCTTAATCCAGATGAGCCCCTTAAAGGCGACGGTTCTATCATGATGGTCGTCGATAACGGATGGGCCGCAGCACGAAACTGGTCAGAACGCACAGAAGAAATGAAGAGGCTGCTTGATCGCGCCGCACGCGATGGGCGGCAAGTCAGCATACTATCAACAGCACCGCCGGAAGATGGTGGTATTATTCGCATAAACGGCCCCCTAGATGCCGATGACGCACAACACATTATAAACGAGCTAAAACCCCGGCCATGGCCGGTGGATCGTGAGGCCGCCTTAAAAGCTTTAAAAACACCGGAAACGGCGGGAAGTACTTCGGTTATCTGGCTCAGCAACGGATTAGACGGCAAAGGCACACTGGCGCTGGCTAGCCGTCTTCAAAAATTCGGCACATTAACGATTCTGGAAGATGCGCCGCAGGAAACCGCTCAGCTGTTGATAGAACCGAGTGTGACCTCCGACGCACTGGCTGTTACGGTACGCCGTCTGGCCGGATCGAAAAACGATGTTGTTTCTTTAACAGCCAGAGATGAGTCCGGAGATGCCATTGCTCAGGTCACTGTCAATTTTGAGCCGGGAAAAATGGAGAAAAAAGCAACATTCGACCTGCCGATAGAGATTAAAAACCAAATCACCCGCATTGCCATTGATGGCGAAAACACAGCAGGGGCTACGGTGTTGCTGGATGAGCGGTGGCGTCGTCGTCCGGTAGGCCTGATCACTGCCGGTGCAAAGAATACCAGCCAGCCTCTTTTAAACGAATCCAACTATATTGAACGCGCGCTTGATCCCTACGCTGACCTTCATCAGGGTGCCATCGGCAACCTCCTGCAACAAAAGCTCGCTGTTATGATTATGACGGACTCTATTGCTATTGATGAAACAACAGGCAAAAAAGTTAAGGACTGGGTGAACGAAGGGGGGACGTTACTGCGCTTTGCTGGACCTCGTCTAGCAGAGCAAACAAATGACGATTTACTTCCTGTAAAATTGCGTCAGGGCGAACGCATTCTGGGTGGGAAAATGTCAGGAACCATGGCCGGCAAGCTGGCACCTTTTGAACCTGCATCACCCTTCTATGGGATCAACCTTCCGGGAGATGTAACAATTGAACGGGAGGTTCTGGCACAACCGGGCCTTGATCTGGATAAACGGACATGGGCCAGCCTTAAAGACGGCACACCCTTTGTAACAGCAGAAAAACGCGGCAAAGGCTGGATCGTTCTTGTCCACACGACGGCAGATAGAGACTGGTCAAATCTGGTCCTGTCGGGGCTTTTTGTTGATATGATGCGCGCTGTCGTTTCCCATAGTCAGGGTATATCCGGGGGGGCGGATGGATTGGATAACGCACTACCGCCCTTAAAAATATTGAACGGACACGGTCAATTGATCGACCCTTTGCCGGCCGTTATGAATTTGACAAAAGAAGCCGTTGAACAGGCTAAAATAGGACCACAGTTCCCGCCGGGGTTTTACGGGAATGAAAACATCAGGCAAGCCCATAACCTTTCTGCGGCTGTACCCGTGATGAAGGCCCTTCCCGATATACCTGAAAACGTCTCGCGCGGCACCTATAAATCGATGCACAAGGAAACAGACCTTGCCGGCCCCCTTCTGTCCGGCGGTTTCGCACTGGTCTTGATTGACCATCTGCTATTACTGGGACAACGGGGCGTATTTTCACGTTCCAGAAGAAAGAAACAGAAGCAGAAACCTGTTTCGCCAAAACCGATACAGGCGGCACCATAAAATGAAAACCGACAAGCTTAAAAAACTGTACGATTTGCTTTCTGAAGTTGACAAAACCTATAGCCAGCTTCCTTTGAATGTGACACTGGAAATTGAAAAAATAAGTCAGGGCCTATCGGAATTTGCACCGCGCAAATTGTCCCGCCGGGGACAGGGAACGGAGTTTTTTGAGTCACGTACTTTCCGGCAAGAGATAGACGAAGTCCGCAATATAAATGCCCGCCTTTCGGCACGGGCAGGCAAGCCCATTGTCATTGAGAAAGAAGCGGAAATCCGGCAGCATTTTTACCTGTGGCGCGATGCAACTAACTCGATGGACTATACATCTAACGATACCTGCCACACGAAAAAGCTGGCTGCCGAAATTATGCTTCTGGCTTTTGCAAAACATTTGGCTCTGAACGAAGAAATGATAAGCATTCTTGACGGCAAAGGTACGTACCACGGCAACAAGGCCCCTGAATGGCTAGCAAAGCAATTGCTCGATGTCACGATTATGACGGGTGATATGCCTGTCGTCGCCCAACAACTGCCCCGCGATAGCACAGTCGCTATGTTCAGCGATTTTATGATGGACACCTCTTCGTTAATAAAAGGTTTGAACCGGCTCACAGGATCGGGTCTAAAGGGCTTTCTGGTTATGGTCCTTGACCCGCAGGAGGTTGATTTTAAATTCAAAGGTCATGTGGAATTTCAGGGCATGGAAGGCGAAGGCAAAAAAAGCTTCAAAAAAGTCGAAACGATGCGAAGCCTCTATCAGGAGAAAATGCGCGATCATATTCTGGAAGTGCAAAGGCTGTCTGCGGCCAAAGGGTTTCAATTAATCATTCAGCGTACAGACGAGCCTCTTCATGATGCCTTGCTAGCGATTTACGGCCTGTCTTCCAAAAAATCCCCGGCACATACTCTGATGCGACCCGAAGGACTTTCTCTGTAATGGGAATGACATATAAAAAGCTCAAATCTTTTGCTGCAGGAACCATTATACTGGGCACGGTTTTTTTTGCAGCCGCACAAGGACATGCGCAACAGCAGGATGAACAAGCCCAGCCTGTTGTGACCAAGACCGGTAAATATAAACTTCAGGATTTAACCGCCCATCCGCTTGCCGGTACGGAAGTAACAATAAGAATGGCTGTAAAAGATGCCCTTGGTCGGGAAGGCCGGAGCCGCAAGGTGAAAGTCATATTACCGCAACGTCATTTTAATCATCCCTTAAACCCTGCTTTGTCTAAGTTGCGTAGAACTCTGGCATTGGACAGTAGAAAAGCCGGAGAGGTTACCGCAACGCTGGGTCGGCTTATTAATGCGCAGGAACAAAATATTGCCAATCCGGTCACGCTCAATAGCCTGAAAGCCGTCCATAACAAACTGGCAACAGGGCAGAACGATCAAACACAGGATCAGGCTGTCCATGATATCTGGAGGATCATGCTCCAACTGGAAGATGATCTTTTATCGGAAGCGGAAAAAAAGCTACGTGATGCAGAAAAGGCACTGAGTGAGGCTATCGATAACGGCGCACCAGAAGAAGAAATTAACAAGCTAATGGAAGAAGCCCGCAAGGCGATGGAGGAGTATCTAAAAGAAAAATCGGAACAGGAAGACATGGATCCTGAAACCCAACGCGATTTCGAAGAAATGCAGAAGATGGCAGATGAGATAAACAAGCTGATAGAGGAGCTCTCTAAAACAGACCCAAAAACAGCGCAGGAACTAATGAAACAATTGATGCAACAAATACAGGACATGCAGCAAAAATCGATGAACGGAGACAATGATCAACAGAAAATGCAGCAAGACACGCAACAACAAATGCAAAAAATGAAACAACAACTGAAACAGATGCAAAATCTACAAAAGACGATTCAGAAACAGCAAAAACTCATGAAAGAGACTTTAAAGGAAGCAAATGAACGAGAGGCCACGAAACAAGACCTGCAAAAGCAACTGAATGACGTCATGAAACAGCGCTACATGGAAAGATCAAAGAAGAAGGAATCACAGGATAAAGCCAAACAAAAGGACCTTTTGCAAAAGCAAAAAGACCTGATAAAAAAGCTGCGTGAAAATGCACAAAAGAAAAAAAACAAAACAAAAGATTTGGCACAACAGCAAGAAGACCTTGAAAAGCAGCTTGATCAATTGATGAAGGACGCACAATCCAAAAGTATGGATCAGTTGCAGGAGGCTAAAGATGCCATGGCTGAAGCTTCCGATAAACTGGGGAAAGGAAAACCGGTTTCCGCTATTTCCAGCCAGCAAAAAGCCATAGAAAGCCTGCGTAAAAATGCACAACAAATGCAGCAGGAAATGCAACAAGGGCAAGGAAGCCCCTCCAGCGGACAGCAGGGACAGAAACGCCCGGGGAAAAGGACTGATCCTCTGGGGCGCCAATATAATCATAATGAGAAGGTTGGTATTGATCCCTCAAAAGAAGAAAACCGTACCCGCACAATCAGAGATGAAATCCGTAAGAAGCTTAATAAACCAAGCCCTCCGAAAACAGAACGTGACTATCTTGAGAGTCTGCTCGACAAAAAAAACAAACCCAGCCCCTCACCTGAGTAGACCCCTATAGATTATTTAGGCTTACAAAAATCACGTCCGGAAAGAGGAAAAATCGGTAATTTTCCCGATGGCAATGGTCTGGATTCTGGATCGACGGCGCCTGATCTCTCGATAATGAGCACGCCCTCATGAATACCGTAATCATCCTTTGCTATGCAAGTCACCTCAAGTCGTCCGGGATCTTTCTCCGGGGTATCAATACTATTAATCCGGACCGTTGGCGCGGTATCAGGTGCCACTTCAAAATGCCATTGAGGACCTTTCTTGATAGCAACAATTGTATCTTTTTCTGTCAGCTGAATTTCATATTGAAATGTTGATTTTTCCTGACTATCGCCGTCTGAAAGAATGGTCTTTTGGACAGGCACTTTTGCGCCATTAACAAAAATTTCAGTTTCTTCACCAAACGTCAAAATAGTAAGAGTGCTGGTCTGATGAGCAAGCAGTTTACCCCCCCCCTGCGTATAGTCCTGCGTCTTTTCTGTCAGATAAAGCGGCGGAGTCTGAATGTTTTCAGGGGGCATAACCCAGGCCTTAACTTTAAGGGGAGCAACAACAGTAACAGGCGCAGCCCAATTAAAGGCCTCCGTAAGACGTTCAGCTCTATACTCGCCGGCAACAGCAGCCGTTAACATCGTGCAGAGTAGAATAGCGTAACGGATATTATAAGGATCACGACGAGGGACATCAGATCGCGGGCGACCGGCTTTGAATTGTCCGGCCCATTTATCCCAGACCCCTTCCAGATGAGCACGCCAAAGAGCATGTGCCACAGGAGGAGAAGCAACCGCAACATTATCGGCCAGCGTTTGGGCAGGTCGCGCAGGATCCCCTATATGACCATCAAGGCGTTTCAAGGCATCCTTTTTGGTCACATGCAGACTTTTGGTCTTCATAAGAAAAGGGGAAGCCAGAAAAGCGGCTGCAAAGGTAAGCGCACCGGCCATACGCGCTTCCGGCGGCAAGGGCTGCCATAACCCGGCCCATGAAGCTGATAGAAAAATGCCACCGGTACAGAAAGGCGGCACCAGTCTGGGCCATAAACGTTCCCAGAAAATAGCGGCCTGCGCCCACCTAACAACCCGATTAAACTGGGAAGATAGTTTTTTATAATCCCGGTCCGTCTCTGACCGATTATCGCCTTTTAGCGTGGTTTCATCGGAAGCCATGTTGTGCCCTGCCCTTTTACTGGTCATAAGCCATAAAGATGTTTGCTTGTTCTGTCAATTGCTCCCTAGAGGCTGCTATCAATCCCGACCAGCGCAGCATCAAAGGCTACGGACAAAAGAGCCAAAAGCTTCCATAGACTCTATAACACGGGGCGCATACTGATCTATGAAACCGTCATCAAGAGAAGCCCCGGCCTGATAAGCTGCCAAAGCCGCCTCCCCGTCATAATCACAACCAGCCAGACGCATAGTTAAAACAGAGGCGTCTTCGCCAAAAGCCAGTCCCGGCAAAACGGCCAGTCCGTAATTTTTTATCAAATAATCCGACAGGCCTTCAGACGTCGTCACACCCTTTTCTGCCAGAGCCTCCTGAAAAGGAGAAAAATCAGGATAATTATAAAAAGCACCCTGTGGCAAAGCACAAGTCACACCAAAATCACGCAACGCCTTTGCAATATAGGTGTTTATCAATCCATGAATATCGGAACAAGCCGTGATATGATTTTCTATATCATCGTGGTTTTCAAAGGCGGGTATAACGGCCTGCTGTATAGGAGAAGACGCACAAGACCATACCTCGCTGGCGATTGAACAAAGGATTTCATACAAGCCCTCAACGGCCTTTGGCACAAAGCAAACCCCCACGCGCCAGCCACCCAACGACAAACTCTTCGATAAACCGGTCGAAATGGCGACATGTGTCGGCGCATATTTAGAAATACTGGAATAAGTACCGTCATAAGAAACAAACCCGTAAATTTCATCTGAAATAATCAAAACATCTTCCTCTACGCAAACAGCAGCAATCGCCTTCAATTCATCTTCCGGAATTTTTAAACCCGTCGGATTGCTTGGCGAATTCAGAATCAACTTGCGCGGATTTTTTCCTTCCTGCCGCGCCGTATGAATAACCCGCCTTAAATGGTCGGCGTCAATGTGATAGCCTTCATCATCCAACCGGGCCTGAAGTTTTATAACGTAGTGCCCCAACATGCGGGACTGCGGATAATAGCTCACCCAACTTGGGACCGGCATAATAAGATCGCCCTCCACAGCCATTTGCAGGGCATAAAGGATGAGCTTGCTACCCGGCGCAATCACCACGTCATAAGCATCACCGTCCAGTCCTGTATTACGGACATAGTATGATTTCACGACATCGCACAATTCCGGTAAACCAGAGGTTGGTAAATACTCCTTACGGTCCGCAGCATCCGCCAATGCTTTTTTAAGCCGCTCCGGTACAGGAAAGGGAGAGTAACCAAACCCCATATGCAGTACGTCCTCTCCCTGACTGCGACGTTTTGTCACCATCTCATTCGTTTTTAATGTGGGGGACACATCGAATTTAGAAACGGCGGGACTGAGCGGTATCATGACGACTCCATAGAAATATCTGACAGATTATTGTTGCGCCACTAAAACGGTAAGCGCAATCAAAAAAGTGAACCTGTTTTGAGATTTTAATAAATTCACACAGCGAACCCACAATTAAAGTCAGGCCGCTTGTGCAGACTTATCTATGATCTGCCTCAAGAATCTGCCGGGCAAAGGCTTGACTCGTCCTTCCCTGAAACTTGTTCCTGTAAAAGCAATGGTTAGCGTTTCTTTTTTATCTTGTTTAAAAACCAGACCCATTGCTCCGCCACCGACTGTAGATACGTAATACATAAAGGCACCTCCTGTTCCGATCAATCATGACAAAATCTATCCTGAAAATCTATGCGTAAATTCCTAATAAAGTGTTACTAAAAAATAAAAATGCTGCGCATTTTTCTTCTTACAACACACCATTATATGTACAAAATTTTAATTATATTAATATATTTTTATTATACTTAGAATTGTGGATGACTATCCTTCATAGAGGAGAACAGCACATGAAAATTCTTGTAGTTGATGACGACCAAATGATCCGGGAGATGGTAAAAGTTGCACTGACCAAGGCCGGTTACGAGATAGAGCTTGCCGAAAATGGTGAGGAAGCCATTGAAATTCTTCAACATAAAAATTACGACATGGTAATCACCGATCTCGTTATGCCGAAAAAAGATGGTGTAGCCTTGATGAGCCACATCCAAAAACAAGACCTTAATATCCCGGTTCTTGTCATTAGTGGTGGCGTGGAAGGGCATGCAAAGGATTTTATAAATTACAGCGGTTATTTTGCAGATGACACATTAACAAAACCTTTTACAGACACGCTTCTTTTGCAAGCTGTAGAAAAACTTGCGGCTAATGCCTGTGTCAAAGATCTTCTATATTGACAATAAAATACAGGATTCTATAACGGGTTTATCGTAACAAGAAACCTGAAGATTCCCGTGACCTTACAAAGAACAATAACAAGCTGCTTTTGCCTGACAGCCCTTCTAAGCTGGGTCATTCTACCCACGGCATCCTTTTCCCTGCAAAAAAACAACATTCAATGGCTTAAAATATGCACGGCGCAAGGCATTGAGCTTATTCAATTAGATGCCGGAGGGAAAAAACAGGGACAAAGAACTGGCTCACAGGGACGAAACAATCATTGCCCGCTTTGTATGCTTCGTGTTGCTTTACTTCTGCCACACAATCCAGCATCAGATCATTTCGCTCCGCGACGAATAGTCGCAACACCGTGGGCGCTAAACACAGCAAAAAAAATAAAAAGCGCACAAACAAATTCTGCTATCTGGCCACGGGCACCACCCGTTATCACCTAACGCTAACCACTTCACTTAAAAATATAAAACATATGATCCGTACACACAGGGTTGTACGTGATTGCGATTATGGAGAAAACAGATGACAAAACGCTTATTTCTTGCGGCAACAATAACGATCCTAACCACCTCACCGGCTCTGGCTAACGAAAAACATCAGGGCCTTCACTTCAAACATCCGCTTATTTCTGAATCACCTTCACCGGATACAAAAATTCGTCTGGATTACAACTACCAGAACAAACCGGGAGAAGACGGCGAAGCAGGATCCCACAATTCAACTATAGCACTGGAAGGGGAATATGCCTTTAACCGCTCCCTTAGTATTGAGGCGAGCGTCCCTTATACTTACAGAAACGCAAAAGGAACAGACCCGGATACAGACGATTTTGGCAATGCCGAACTTGCTCTCAAATACGCCAATTATAATTTTGAAGAAAAAGGTATTCTTCTGGGCGGCGGTATTGAGTTCGGACTCCCCACCGGCAATTCCAGCGAGGGAATCGGTTCCAGTCATGTGCTGGAAATAGAACCGTTCCTTGATTTCGGCTACGAATACGGCCCTATACAACTTATCGCCTTTCTAAAATTCGGTTTTCCAACAAATGAAAATACGGACGATGAAACAGATCTGGAACTCAGTGGGAATCTGGCTCTTCTTTACGAAGCGAGCCCCGGACTCGACCTCATTCTGGAACTGGATAGCGAAAAAGTCTATGGAGGTGAAGAAGATGGTCACGACATCGTGAATGTCACACCCGGTTTTAAATATCAATGGCCGGGTAACCCTGCTCTATCATTCAGCGCGGGCATCAGCTTTCCCATTACCGATGATAAGGAATTCTACGCTATGCCACTGACCTCTGCTTTTTACCATTTCTAATGGCGCGGCAAAACTGCTACAAAAAACCGGAGGCATAAAAGCTTCCGGTTTTTTTTCAGGAGAACGCTATGGCCGATCTAAAAAACTTCATTCAATCCCTACCCAAAGTCGAATTGCATCTACATATTGAAGGTTCTCTGGAACCGGAACTAATGTTTGCACTGGCACAGCGCAACAAAATCGACATCCCCTTCAAAACCATTGAAGATGTCAGAGCGGCCTATAATTTCAGCAACCTTCAGGACTTCCTGAATATCTATTATCAGGGCATGAATGTGCTGCAAACTGAACAGGATTTTTATGACCTGACAATGGCTTATCTCGAAAAAATTGCTGCACAAAATGTTATCCATACGGAGATTTTCTTCGACCCGCAGGGGCATACGGACCGCGGTATAAAATTTGAAACCGTTCTCAACGGTATTACAAAAGCACTGAATGAAGGGCGCAAAAAATGGGGCATCAGCTCCCATATCATCATGTGCTTCCTTCGGCATCTGAGCGAAGAAGAAGCGTTTAAAACGCTGGAACAAGCACTGCCCCACAAAGATCGTATTCTTGGCGTCGGCCTTGATAGCTCAGAAATCGGTCACCCGCCCTCGAAATTTGAACGTATCTTTGCCAAAGCCAAAGAAGAAGGCTTCCGTATTGCCGTTGCCCATGCCGGGGAAGAAGGACCTCCTGATTATATTTGGGAGAAGCGCTCGACCTTCTTAAGGTCAACCGGATTGACCACGGTAATCGTGCCCTGGAAGACCCCGCTCTCATAAAACGGCTGGTGCATGAAAAAATGCCGCTCACCGTCTGTCCCTTAAGTAATTTAAAGTTATGCGTTGTCGATGACATGAAAGATCATCCCTTAAAAACAATGCTGGAGTTAGGACTGAAAGCCACCATAAATTCCGATGATCCTTCTTATTTTGGTGGGTATATGAATGAAAACTACCTTGCCGTCGCAAACGCCCTTGATCTGGATCAATCACACCTCATAACACTCACCAAAAATGCCATAGAAGCTAGCTTCCTCGAAGAAAAAGAGAAAGATGATCTGCGGCAAAAGTTAGCCGGTTACTGAGTTTTAGGGCCAGAATTATCAGGTCTCACGGCAAGCTTCACAGTTTTTTTTTCCCGCTCAATGCCTTCCTCAATAATTTTTCGGGCGTCGGCAGCCCCGCGCCAACCATCAAGTCTTGACCATTTCCCTTCTTCAAGATCTTTATAATGTTTGAAAAAATGCTCGATCTTTTTGCAAAGCGTTTCCGGTAGTTCCGTATAATCTTTGATCCCCTCATAAGCAGGGAGTAAACGATCCGGCGGCACGGCAACGATCTTCTCATCCATCCCGCTTTCATCTTCCATCAGCAAAACACCGATAGGCACAGCCGGCATCACAGCACCCGGCATCACAGGGATATCGCCTATGATAATAATATCAACAGGGTCGCCATCCTCGGATAAAGTATGCGGAATAAAGCCGTAATTACCGGGATAAACCATCGCCGTATGACGAAAGCGATCAACAAGCATACGGCCCGTTGCTTTATCCATTTCATACTTAACCGGTGGGCCGCCAACAGGGTTTTCTATGATGGCATTCACTTCCTCCGGTGGATTATTACCGATAGAAATATCCTTGTACGCCATATCCGACCTCCAGAATTATAAAAAATAAACTCCGATACCAATAAGACAATATGTCTTATTGCGCAAGGTTTTTAAAAAGCACCTACTCATAAATATAGGGCAGCCAGTTTTCATCATGTGTTTGAAAATCAGCCGGTAACGGGTCTTCTCCGTGGGACAGACACTTCATAATGTCCCGCATAATACGGACCGTACTGAACGGATTCTCTACAAAAACGCTGTCTTCACAGAAATCTGCCGGAAAAACGGCTGCCAAAACAGCGTGTTTATCCTGAATAACCTGTTCATGGGTCAGAGGGCTATCATCCGGCAGCTTGTCCCGTTCCGTACTTAGGCCATTCGAGGTCATAGCCCCATGGTCGCCAAAGATAAAAACAAGCGCGTCCGGGTCGTGCGTCCGCAACGTATCCAGCAATGTATGAAGCGTCTCAGCGGCTTTTTTAACGCGGAGAGCGTAATAAGCCTTATACTCTTCTTTATCTTCCTGACTGTAAGGATCGAACGAATTTTTGGCATGTCCCGGTTCATATATATAAGAAAAGGTGAACCACGGCTCCTCTGATTGGGAAACCTGCTTTATCCGTTCAAACAGCAGTTCCGGATAATCCCACTGTTTTCCATCAGAATGTTTCTGGAATTTATTCTGAACCGCATCAAAACAAAATCCCATCAAGGCATATGGTTTTTCAATATGCTTACACGGGTTAAGTCGAGCATAAGCATAATGATCAAGCCGCCCCTTATCGTCCCCAAAATAACTGGTGCTGTAAACAAATTGTATTTTGTACCCGTTATCACGCAAAATTTCGTATGTCGGGTTCGGCACATGGTCACGTATAAATTTTGTTTTCTTCCTGACGGTATCGTAATAATCAACATCCATGGCCAGAAAAATGCTCAAAGACCTTTTGGTAGGAACCCTCTCAGCAAAACTATTCGGAAGAATACGACCCCCGAATTCTTCTATTTCGTCAATATAGGACACGTCATCCACGCCAATTATCTGTGAGGCGATCGCTGCGGGAACCATCGCATCAAAAGAAATCACATATATATTGGGACGATCTTTAAACGTAACGCTTCTGAAATGATCCGGTATTTTTTTCAAAAACCCATCAACAGGCACAGTATATTTGAACAGAAATTGACCACCGATACTCACGGTCAACACGATCAGAAAAACCCGTGCCGCCTTAGTGAAATTGTCATTTTTATATAAGAACAGAAAAGAAAATAGCAAACCCGCAACAAGCAGAAGAACAATACTCAATATACTATTTAGCCTGGCAATATGGCCGTTATGAAGCAAAACCAGCGTATAAATATTGGCCACCGAAAATACAGCAGCAAGAACTTTTGAAGCCTTATCAAAATGAGCTGAAAACTTACGACACAGTAAAAATAATGTGATCAGTGAAAGCTGCACCAACAATACAGATGTCATGTACACACTGAGAAAAACGAGTTCCTGCACATTAAATTCGCTATAATTCTGCTCGGTCATCCAAAGAGCAGAAATAAGCGTGAGCAGAAAAAAGAATATCACATGATTTTGCTGTTTAAGCATTACGACCCGGACCCGGCTTTGGGCGCAAAATGATATAATTGCCTGTTCGTTCCTGTGATGTCATATTTTTTAACAAGATCAAAAAAGGCCAGAAAGCTTTTTTCAAAATGGTCCTGATTGTATAAATCGTAAGAGTCATCCTTACTGCGCAGCAACTTTTGAAACTGTGAATCATCTCTGTCTACATATTCAATGATAAGATCAGCGTGATAGCCAGATAATTGTTCAGCGATAATTGAAAACGGCACATTATAAGTAATAGACAAATGATGGATCAGAGCCAGAGCCACAATCATATCCGGCTTGCTTCTCTTATCAATAGTGCCGCGTTCCTTATTTCCAAACCCCAGCGCCGGTGAGGGGTTTATTAAGTCCATAACGATCGGATAAATATTATTTTTATTCTGTTTTTCATTTTCCATGACGTTAAAATCAACAGCCGCGTGATCAATATCCATAGACATCACAATATCTGCATACTGCGCCATAATTCTTGAAAAATGGCCGTTATTCGCGCCCAAATCCCAAATACATGAATGATGTTTTTGAGAGATAATGGAATCGATCAACCTCTCCTTTTCATGAAAAGTATCCGCTTCATAATTTGTAATATTATAATAATCAGCCCATTCTGTTTCGTATTGCGGGGCTTTTATCTTCATCACAACATTCTTTAGATGCTGGAGATAAGCTTTTTGATTACCGGATCGTTTCCCTTTTTTTGCGTTGCCGTCGCCATCCTTAAACTTATTGGTAAAATAGCTATGCAGATAGATATGGAACAACCGCGAAGGCCTCAACCTGTCCCGAAAAGGCAAAGCCCTGCAGGCTTCTTCGAGCTCTGGGCCATCAAGGGCAATACGAAATAACTTGTTCGCGTGTGTGCCGTGACGGGAAGACAATAAAAGCGGGACCAGAAAATGACGACAAAATTGCGCATAAGGCCGCCATGGCATCCTGTTATCAGAGTCTTCAAAGGACGTATGATCGATAAAGATCATTTTTCCTTTATAGGGCTGTATATTAAAGGCTGTCGCATCTTTTAACGATAACCCGTGATCCAGCGCCAAAAGACATATATCCAATGTCAATAAAGCGGCCTGTTTAAGCTGCTCAAACCCCCATTCATAAGGGTATGTAATGACCGGTAACGTCTCCAGCTTCAAAACTATACCGCCATCCGCTGATGTGGTTTTTTCAAAGGCAGGCAACCAGCCTCTATCAACAGCTTCCTTAAAAAAGCTCTCATAGGCTTCTAATAATATAGGGGCATCATGATTACTGATACAGCGATACACTTGGCCATGTTCGTAAAAAACATAGCCGTCGGGATCACGATAAGAGGCCGATTCACGAATCACTTTTTTTCTTTTTCCTGAAGAAAAAAGCTTTTGTCTTATCAATCCAGTTACGCCACAGAACCATTATGGTAAAAAATCCAGCAACAAGGCTCTGTAAAACAAGGGCACCCAACCCGGCATCTATATACGCATAGGCCGGTGTGGCGAATGTGGTGTATAAAACAACCAATATAAGTATACGAAACATTTTATATCCTCAGATAATATGGTTTTCCCGTTATCTCTATAGATTTTGTAATGAATCGACAAGTATTTTCAATACACCATCCTCTATTATAGCCCTTAATATAGACAAATACGGCTAGCGTCCTCGCGCCCTATCCACCGATGAAATTTCCGGCGTGGCACGCAGAGCTGCAATGATATTGTGCAAATGTTTGGTGTCATTCACATAGACATCGATCATCATATCCCAGAAATCAAGGGAGCGGCTTGTGATTTTGAGATTGGTAATATTGCCGCCATTCTTACCAATAACCGTAGAAATTGTTCCCAGCGCGCCGGCAACATTCGCGATTGTTACCTCAATCCTACCCACATGGGATTCAGCAGAGTTAGGTCCGTCATCCCAGGACACATCAATCCAGCGCTCTGGCGTATCCGCAAAATTCTCCAGCGTATCGCAGTCAATCGTATGAATAGTGACGCCCTTACCTGTTACCACAATCCCGACAATCCGGTCGCCGGGCAAGGGGTGGCAACAACGGGCAAAATGCACGGCCATACCGGGAATAAGGCCTTTAATGAGGAGTGGCGTGCTGCCCGTACCCTGCTTAGCCTGCGCAACCTGTTGGGCAACTTCAGCATCAGTTGGTTTTTTGACTGTGGTCGTTTTATGAGCCGGGAAGATTGCCTTAAACACATCGCGCGCCACAATATTACCGGAGCCAACACCGTTAAAAACATCCTCTATGGTCTCAACACGAAATTGTGTTGCCACGCCCTGCACAGCTTTTTCTGCAAAATCGTAGCCTTCCTGCTGAAACAGCTTCTGCAACATGGCTTTGCCCAAAGTCACATATTCTCCACGCTGTTGCTGCCGGACATAGCGGCGAATACGGGACCGGGCCTTACCCGTTACGACAAACCGCTCCCATGTTGGCGAAGGATTCTGGTTCTTGGCTGTAATAATTTCAACCTGATCGCCATTGTTCAGCTTGGTATTCAAGGGTGCGATACGGCTGTTAATTTTTGCCCCGACACATCTATCACCCACAGCCGAATGAACGGCATAAGCAAAATCAATCGGCGTCGACCCGTTTGGCAATTCGGTAAGGTCTCCCTTGGGACTAAAAACATAAACCTGATCCTGAAACAGCTCCAGCTTCGTATTTTCAAGAAATTCTTCCGGCTTTTGCTCCTGATCAATAATATCCAGCAACTCCCGCAACCAGCGATATTTCTTGATTTCTTTTATATGAGCTTTCGTTGTTCCATCTTTATAAGCCCAATGTGCCGCCACACCGAGGGCCGCTTCCTCGTGCATATCGACTGTTCTTATCTGAATTTCAATCCTCTGACCTTCAGGGCCGATCACCGTTGTATGGATAGAACGGTAACCATTTGGCTTGGGTGTCGAAATATAGTCTTTAAAACGTCCCGGTACCGTCGGATACTGACTGTGAATAATCCCTAGCGCGTGATAGCACTCATCCACGGTTTCCACGACCACACGAAAAGCCATCAAATCTGATAGCTGTTCAAAGGCCACGTTCTTACGCTGCATTTTTCGCCATATGGAATAGCGCGTTTTCTCCCGCCCTGTTACAGCAGACTCTACCCCCTCTGCTTTTAAGGTCTTTGTAAGCTCCTTAATAATATTTTTGACAATAGCGCCGCCTTCCTGACGCAAGAATGACAACCGGTTCGTAATCCCCTCCCGAGCCTCCGGATTTAAATACTCAAAAGACAAGTCTTCCAGTTCTTCTTTAATCTGATGCAAACCAATACGCTCTGCCAGCGGCGCATAAATCTCAATCGTCTCGCGGGAAATCCGGCTACGCTTTTCCGGGTTTTCAATATGGTGAAGAGTACGCAGGTTATGAAGACGGTCGGCAAGCTTCACAAGAAGCACGCGGATATCTTCGGACATTGCCAACACTAATTTCCGAAAATTCTCAGCCTGCTTTCTCTCGACCGTATGGCTTTTAATCCGTGTCAGTTTACTAACACCATTCACAAGCGCGGCAACCTCTTCCCCAAAGCGGGCTTTCAAATCGTCAAAAGTGGCTTCAGTGTCTTCCAATGTGTCGTGCAGAAGTGCCGTAACAATGGTTGCCGCATCCATATGCATTTCAGCCAGAATACTCGCAACAGCAACAGGATGGGTATAATACGGCTCACCGGAAGCACGTGTTTGATCGCCATGCATTTTAACGGCATATTGATAAGCATCATGAATGACTTCCGGGTTTAAATCCGGATTATATAGCTGAATCTGTTTTACTAAATCGGCTTGCTCAATCATACCTGACACGATACGTGATAAAAAAGAATCCATCTATAGCCATATAAAAAAGCCGGCTGAAAATAACCGGCTTCTTAGCAGCTTTTTATCTGACGAACGTCCTCCGAAGGTCTATGTTACGTCCGTTACAGGAGCACCGGCAAGGTCTTCAAGAGAAGGTTCACGGTCTTCTTGGGCAAGGTCGTCATCAATATTCTCAAATTCTTCCATTCCCACAGAAGCGCTTTGTTTAGCAATGGCATCCCATTCTTCTTCGCCATCCATCAGGTCAATGACTTCTTCTTCATCATCCATCTCTATAATACGCTGATGATTCCGGATCAATTCCTCTTTCATATCTGCCGTCGATATTTTTTCTTCTGCAATCTCACGCAACGATACGACCGGGTTTTTGTCATTATCACGATCCAGCAACGGCTGTGCGCCCGACCCTATCTTGCGGGCACGTTGCGATGCCAGCATAACAAGCTCAAAACGATTCTCAACTTTCTCTATACAATCTTCAACCGTAACGCGGGCCATAGTCCTACCACCTGTTGTTCTTTACATTACATAGCCTAAGGAGCGTTTTATAAAAGCTTTTGCCATAGAAGGCAAGCATTATGTCGCAGAGATAGAACAAGATTGTTTTGTTTATTGAAAATAACACTTGTGCTTCATTATATTCACTGGCACTAATATAAGGAAATCCGAATATTTCAAAATACAGGTGTGTCCCTAATGAGTAAAAAAGAACAATCACAGATACCTTTTTACACAGAAGAAAAGCTGGCTCTCTTCATTGACGGTGCCAACCTCTATGCCTCAGCCAAGGCTCTGGATTTTGACGTAGACTATAAAAACCTTCTGAGATGGGCCTCTTCGCAGGGCCGTATGGTCAGGGCTTTCTACTACACAGCCCTGATTGAAGATCAGGAATACTCACCCATCCGGCCTCTCGTGGATTGGCTGGATTATAACGGCTACACCATGGTGACAAAACCGGCCAAGGAATTTATCGACGCACAGGGCCGCCGCAAAATTAAAGGCAATATGGATATTGAACTTGCCATTGACATGATGGACATGGCCGACCATCTGGATCATATCATGCTGTTTTCCGGTGACGGGGACTTCCGCCGTGTTATCGAAGCCGTACAACGAAAAGGCGTGCGCGTCACTGTCGTTAGTACGATTAAATCATCGCCGCCCATGGTTGCTGATGAATTACGCCGTCAAGCCGATCACTTCCTTGAGCTTGATCTCATTCAGGAAATTCAGCGCACGCGCAATGAGAGCAATGATGAGTACGAGTACGAGGACGAACGGGAACCGGAAATTGTTAATTCGTAGTTTCAAGTTTTCATGATAGCGTCGCGCCCATGTTTAAAAATCCGCAACGTGACTGCTCCCTCTGCCCCCGCCTGACCGCCTTCCGGGACAATAACAGACAGGCATTTCCTGATAAATTCAACGCTCCCGTTCCCTCCTTTGGGCCTCTGGACGCAGAGTTTCTAGTTGTCGGTCTGGCGCCGGGACTCAAGGGCGCCAACTTCACAGGCCGTCCCTTTACCGGTGATTATGCCGGCGATCTTCTTTATGCCACCCTGCTGAAATTCGATTTTGCAAAAGGCCCCTATAAATCCCATGCCGATGACGGGCTTGAACTTGTTAATTGCCGTATCACGAACGCCGTCCGCTGTGTTCCGCCGGAGAATAAACCAACGGGTGATGAAGAAAAGCAATGCCGTCCTTTCCTAAAAAATGAACTAAACGCTATGCCACGTCTGAAGCTCATCCTGTCTCTGGGCAAAATTTCCCATGATGCCGTGATACGCACTTACGGTGAAAAACTTTCCTCATATAAATTCGGGCATAACAGCGTACACACCCTGCCCAACGGCCCTGTCCTTATCGACAGCTACCATTGCTCTCGCTACAACGTAAACACAAAACGCCTGACTGAGAACATGTTTCATGATGTGTTTGAAACAGTCTCTAGCCGTTTACAGAGCGTATCGCCATAGCAATCAACGCCTCAATCTTATTTGACATAATTCCACTATTTGCTGTATAATATCTCTTTATACAATAAGGGAACAATGTGCATCAATGAGCTCAATTGCAGAGAAAATAAACGAGGAAATCAGCCATACATCCATGGCGCAAATTAACGGTATTTTTGACACCCTGAAATTGCCTATACCGGAAGACGGCGAATATATTAAAACGCGTCTGGGATTCATCGTACCTCTCACAGAATATGGCTCTGTATTACGCATTGAAGGCGTGAGCAACCTGATGAGACAAGATTACCCTTTCGACAAACTGAACAACAACCCCTATGTTATTCCGACACTCGGCACTCTGGGTACAGCCCACCACATTAACGTTGAACTATGCCCCGGCATCCAAACAGTCGGCATAACAGAAGCAGAACACGAATCCATTAAGCGCAAAATAGAAAAAAACGGATTGCGTTGCAAAGCCGGAGCAGAAGACGATTGCGGCTATATTCCTGATCCTGAAAACCCTTCCGAATACCTACCTGTTGTTCTGGACCGTAGCGATATAGAAACATGCCCAACCAGCACGCGATGGCATCCCCGGTCTTCTGCTGCGCAATGGATGACTGATAAGCTCCAAACGCTCAAAATGATATGGGCAAAAAAATCACTCTATGGCGATCTTCAAAAAGCCTTCTACAAAGCCAAAAAACCATCTTCTCAGGACGAAAGCGTTCATGAGTTCTGGTCTTTATGCAGAAACAAAACAGTACCGGAAAAAGGAAAAGCCTCGACGCTCTTTGCTGCGTGGAATGAAGAACCTTCTGCTATACAAAAAAAATCGGCTAAAGCTCTCGACTACCATTCTATGATTTCTGCTGCGGCAGATAAATATTCAGCCCGCTTGCAACGCAGTCCTTTTCATCAAAAAATTATAAATGATTAAGGCGTAACATCCCGCGCAGGGCGTTCACGTTTGATCAATAATTTGTTCAGCGCATGAATATAGGCACGACAGGACGCCACCATCACATCGACATCAGCACTTTGTCCAAAAACGGTCTTGGCGTTTTCTTCCAGCTTCACGGTGACTTCGGCCTGCGCATCCGTACCACCTGTGACGGCATGGACCTGATAAAGCAGCAATTGCGCTTCATCATGCGGCACAATCTCCCGTATTGCCAAAAATATGGCATCAACAGGGCCATTTCCTTCTGTTTCAGCCTGTTTTGCCTCACCGTCAACACCCAGCTCAAGCATTGCCACCTGCGGCCCTGTCGATCCGGCCTGTATCTGCAATGATACAAATTTAATGCGCTCATGATCGCGCCCTGTTTCGTCATCGACAAGCGCCACAAGGTCTTCATCAAAGACCTCTTTCTTGCGGTCAGCCAGATCCTTGAAGCGTTTAAAAGCGTCCTGCAACGCGTTATCACCCAGTTCATACCCCAGCTCTTCCAGTTTTTTAACAAAAGCATGACGGCCTGAATGCTTGCCCAAAACGAGCCTCGACTGCTTCCGGCCCACCGATTCCGGTGTCATGATTTCATAGGTTTCGGCATTTTTCAGCATGCCATCCTGATGAATACCGCTTTCATGGGCAAAAGCGTTGGCGCCCACAATGGCCTTGTTCGGCTGAACGTTAAATCCGGTAATTGTCGATAAACGGCGTGATGCCTTTGTAATCAGTGTCGCGTCAATGTCGGTATCAAAAGGCAGAAGGTCATGCCGCGTGCGCAAGATCATAACAATTTCCTCCAGCGCTGCATTCCCTGCACGCTCCCCGATACCGTTAATAGTGCACTCGATCTGCCGCGCCCCGGCCCGCACCCCGGCCAGACTATTGGCAACGGCCAGCCCCAGATCGTTATGACAGTGAACGGAAATCACGGCCTTGTCGATATTCGGCACGCGGTCAAACAGCAACGCTATTTTAGCCGCATATTCATCCGGAATAGCATAGCCGACCGTATCGGGAATATTGATCGTCGTAGCTCCGGCCTTGATCGCTGTTTCCACAGCCTGACATAAAAAATCATCCTCAGTCCGGCTACCGTCTTCTGCCGACCATTCAACGTCATCGCTAAAGTTCCGAGCATGAGAAACACTTTCAGCAATAGCGTCCAGAACGGTTTCCGGCGACATTTGCAGCTTATATTTCATATGGAGAGGCGATGTCGAAATAAAGGTGTGAATCCGCGGTCTTTTGGCTGATTTTAACGCTTCGGCAGAGGCTTCAATATCGGATTTTTTAGCCCGGCATAAACCGGCCACCGCTGCATTTTCAACGGTCTCGGCCACTTTCTGTACGGCTTCAAAATCACCCTGCGAAGCCACCGGAAAGCCGGCTTCAATCACATCCACACCCATACGGTCCAGCAAACGCGCCATACGCAGCTTTTCTTCCAAATTCATAGAACAACCCGGTGATTGCTCCCCGTCACGCAATGTCGTATCAAAAATGATGATGCGCTCTTTGTGATCTGTCATGACGGCCCTGATGTTTCGTTTTGGTGTATTTTAGCTGCGAGTTCCTTAATTTCAGAATACGCCTGTTGACGATAATCCTTTGCTTTTTCTTGTTTATCGCTCGCGCTATATTCAGCCGATTTTCTAAATAGATGTTTGATTTCGGCTTTTTCAACAAAAAATGGATCTTGTCTTTCCAGTTGAGGGCTCCTAATGAGAAAATAAGAAATTATACACGCCGTTGGCAAAGCGCCTGCCAAGCCGCAAACAGTCGCAGAATAATAAGGGTGACGTATGATTATATCATCCGCCCAATCAAGCAATGCCAAAGGTGCTGCTTCTTCTTCCAGCTCTTTTGCCAAATCATTAAAAATTTTGTTGTAAGAATCATTGTCCATAGTAACTTCCTATTTTTTTACCTCGCGCCCTTCAAGTTCGCGGGCTTCATCAACCAGCATGATCGGAATACCGTCACGAACCGGAAAAGCCAGCTTCGCCTGATCTGAAATCAATTCCTGCGCCTCTGCATCATAACGCAAGGGCACATGCGTCAGGGGACACACCAGAATTTCCAGTAATTTAGGATCAACCTCCTGTTTCATGGTTTCATCACACTGCGGCGACGCCCGGCAATGTTCCAGCCCGCTATACCACCAACGGCCAGCATAACGCCTGAGACCGTTGAGTACCTACCCATTAAATTATCCAATTCATGATTTTGATTGGCCCGGTTAAAACAATCAGCCCGATCTTTATCCGTCACAACCCGCCCCGCATTGTCAAAGGTTTCAGACATGCACGGCTCCATTTTAAGAGCACCGTGAATAGCGCCGGCTGTCAGCGTTGTCGTCGCCAATATAAAAGCGCCAATCAGACCCCCGATGAATTTTTTACTCGTTTGTGGTGTCTCTGATGTCATCGTCACTCTCCCTTAAAATAAAACTATATAAAATTAATGGCATTGCCTGTCACAACCAACATCATCGCTTCTGACCGCCATTTCCAGCATCGCCATAAACATCTCAGCCCGCGTCCGGCAACATGTCGCTTCCAGTAAAGCCTGTTTCTCTCCATGCTCCAACGGACAAATCATGGACAGACAGGTAATCAGTTTTTCATCGGGCGCGCCATCAATCATATCCGTATCACACGAAATATCATGCATGTCGAAATAATGCCGCAACAGGATTTTCAACCGCGCCCGATCCAGATCCAGACAACTTTCCGGTTTAAGATCCTTTTCAAAATCAGACCACAAAACACTGGTACGTCTATATTTTTTATCCAATGGTAATTCGTCGGCTAAACGAAAACGGCAGACACCGGATAATGTAATTAAATAACGACCATCATCCGTCTCGCTAAAATCGGTGATACGGCCGGCACATCCTGTTTCAAAAAGCTCTGCCGTATTTTCAACCGGTTCCTTATGCACCGCTTTCGGCTGCACAAGTCCTATAAGGCGGTCCGTCTTGAAAGCGTCATCGACCATATCCAGATAGCGGCCTTCAAAAACATTTAACGGCAATTGCCCCCGCGGCAAAAGCAACACGCCGGGCAAAGAGAAAAGCGGCAAAATACCCGGCAACTCATCACAGGAAGAATATGGTTTGAAACGGTCCGTCACAAAATCTGCCTTTTCATCTCATGAAAATAAAATCAGCGAAAGTTTTTTACGACCGGCTATGGTCTGCGGATCGACGGGCCCCAGCGCTTCAAAAAACACCAGAAGCTGCTTACGGGCCTTTTCATCCTCCCAGGCACGATTGCGCCGTATAATCTCGATCAAGGCGTCTATGGCCTCCTCCGGCCTGCTATGGGCGAATAAAGCCTCGGCCAATTCAAAACGGGCCTGATGATCATCCGCGTTTTTCTCTATGCGCCCGGCCAATTCCAGAACCACACTTTCCGAAGGTTTTGATTGCGCCAGTGCCAAGGCCGTTTTTACCGCTTCAAGGGCCGGAGCAGCGGCAATAGAGTCCGGCGCTTCTTCAATCATTTGCTGTGCCTGATCCATCTGATCTGCGGCAATCAGGGTACGCACCAATCCGGCATAGGCATCAACATGATCTTCTTTTTGCGTTAAAATCTGCACATAAAGTCCCTGTGCCAAGGCCAGATCACCCTCCGCCATAGCTTTGGCAGCTGCCTCCAACACAGCTGGCACATCCAACTCATCCGGCAACGCATCCGTCTGTGACTGCCGGACAAGTGCCAGAAGCTTCTCAACAAAAGCCTTAATTTCGCTGGCAGGTTTCGCCCCTGTAAAACCGTCAACGGGCTGTCCCTGAAAAAAGGAGAAAACGGTCGGAACAGACTGCACCCGCAAGGCTTGCGCTAATTCCGGGTTTTCGTCGATATTTACTTTCGCCAGAAGAACCTGGCCGCCAGCAGCACGGACAACCTCTTCAATAGCCGGCATCATTTGCTTGCACGGGCCGCACCACGGCGCCCAAAAATCGACAATAACGGGTATATGCAGGGAGCCCTGCATCACTCTGGATTCAAAATCCTGCACATTGACATCGAAAACAACATCCTCTGCCGCAGCAGAGCCTTGCTGTAAGTTGTTCTGATTATTTCCCAGTAACATGTCTCTATACCTCCTCCGGCGCTGCCGGGCCTAAATCCACTATATGCGGCTTATGCCCGCAGGATTCGATAAACTTCAACAAATCATCAGGGCTTAACCCGATCGTCATATGATTTTCCATCGGATGGTAATTCACCCTGTCAGCCGCCATCATGGAATGATCCAGTATGATTTTCACCACACCCTCTTTATCATTAATAATAGAAAAAGGGCAAACAGAACCAGGACGCACGCCCAGATACTCCCATAAACGCTCTGCCGATCCAAACGAAAGCCGGTCCGAACCGATCAAGCCCGGCAATTTTTTAAGATCAATTTTCGTTTCATGCGTTGCCACAACCAAATACATTTTTTTCTTCTTATCCCGCAAAAACAGATTACGGCAGTGCACACCCGGAATAGCCACTGTCAGATGCTCACTTTCTGCCACGGTAAAAACGGGATCATGTTCATGCAAATCATAAGCAAGGCCCAACGCCCCCAACTGTGTTAAAAGCTGTTCAGACGTCGTTGGTAACGGTAATTCGATGGTGCCGGACGCCGTTTCATTCACTGTCTCTACCTCCCGTAATCTCATATCACAAAGAAAATGGCCTCTCAGATCGAAAAAATCAATCTTTTGTAAATCTTTTCATGTTATGTAATTATATAGAGGAAAGTATTATGAACATGTCAAAACGTGAAATAGAGCCCCATACGCTGTCAGGTCTAAAATCAATAGGCCTCCTGTCTGGTAAAAGCAATGTCATTGCGCCAGCTATACAGGAACATAATATTACGATGCCCTCACCGGCAGAAAGCCATACGGGACTTGCGTCCTTCATCAAGGGACCGGAAATGCTATGACAAACCTGAATATAGAACTTGGGCAACTCCCGGATAGCAGTTTAATTCTGATGAGCAATACGGAATTGCCACATGATATCCGACGTATTGAATATTACCGTGATCAGCGCCTCATTATGCTGATTTATGATCTTCCCGATCATGAAGGCGAATTGATGGAACATGAACTGAGCGACCACGCGGCGGCGGCCATGGCGCTCTCTCCAGACATTCTTGTTGTCGAACACGGGACTGATCGAAAAATGATGGGCTATGACGTTCCTCTCATCCAGATCGACTCTTAGAGGCTGTCGAGAGGCTGCCAAAAGATTTTTACTTGCATTCAACGAAGAATTCCGTATATTCCGAATTCTCTTTACCCTCTTTTTCGGTGCGAGTGTAGCTCAGGGGTAGAGCATTTCGTTGCCAACGAAAATGTCGAGAGTTCGAATCTCTTCACTCGCTCCATTTTTTCGGGCAATCCGGTTAAAACCCAACCGGACTTCCCAAAAGCATCATTTAGGCAATCTAACGATCACTCTGCCGCTTCAAGAAACTCGTTGTCCTGTCCTTCATCAAACGCCTCTCCCTCTGCTTCTGCCTGAAACGTCTCATGATCGGCCTCTATGTTTTCATTAACATTATTATCAGACCTGATCTTGTCCAGGAATTGATCGACGGAGCCCTTGAGACCGTCCGAGAGTTTTGCAACCTCTCCCGCAGCGCCAAGAACAGCATCCGCGGAAGACCCCGTCTCTGTTGCTCCTTTTTGTACATCCTGAATAATTTGGGAAACGTTCTGCGCCCCTTGTGAGGCTTCGGATATACTACGGTTAATCTCACTGGCCGTTACGTTTTGCTCTTCCACGGCGGCGGAAACACCCGTCACAGACTCGTCAATTTCTGCAATGTTATCAATAATGCGCCCCATCGCCGTTACCGTTTCACTCGTCGCATTTTGGATCTCAGTAATCCTGCTATTGATTTCATCCGTTTTCTTCGCTGTTTCCGTGGCTAGTTTTTTGACTTCATCAGCAACGACGGAAAAGCCTTTTCCCGCTTCACCGGCGCGCGCAGCCTCAATCGTAGCATTCAGGGCCAACAAGTTAGTTTGTTCCGCAATATCCTGAATGGCGACGACAACCTCACCTATATTCTGCACACGCTCATTCAGATTGCCGACTGTATCATTGGCATTTTGCGCATTGCTTGCGGTGTCGTTTGATTTTGTTTTGGCAGTGGTGATTTGCGCAGCAATTTCACCGCTACTGGCTGTCATTTCTTCCATGGCGGAAGCCACCGTACTGACATTAACACTGGATTCTTCAGAGGAAGAGGCCACTGTCGCACTGGCCTGACTGGTTTCCTCAGCAATATTTTTCATGTTTTCAGCCGTCGATTGCAGTTCCGTTGAAGCCGAAGCCAGAGAATTAATCAGACCGCCCACCTGAGAATCAAAACTACCAGCCATCTCACGCATGGTTTTACGTTTTTCCTCTTCGGCACGCACTTCCTGTGCCTCCTGTTCCTTCGTCATTTTTTGTACAGCAGCCACATTTTCTCTGGACGCATTTACAGCCCGCGCAATTTCTCCGACTTCATCCTTGCGATCCATATGCGCAACCTCAAAATCCGTCTCCTGCTGATCAACGCGCTTCATAAAACCGACCAATTCCAAAATCGGTGCTGTCAAAGCTTTGCCGATCAGGATAATGGCCCCGATAGAAATCAAAACACCTATTATTAAAAGGCCGGTGTCCTTTACAACCAGAGCATCAACAGTATTCTTGGCCAGATCAACATCTTTCGTCAGCAATTTTTTCTGATTGGCGACCATGCCACCTGTACGGTGACCCGTTTCATCCTTTTCCCCGGCCAGCGTATTCATAAGCTTACTGGCACGCGGCGCGGCTTCAGAAAGAAGATAGTAATTGGCCATGTTCCATTTATCACCACCGCGAATTTCAAACATTCTCGGCGGCATAGTATCAAATGTAGCACGGGCGGTTGAGAATTCCTTAAATGCCGTTTTCTGCCCGGCATCCATCAGATAAGAGGCTTGCTGTAGATCGCCAAACCGTTTTGTATTTTTGGCCCAGGACTGATTAAAAGACTCGGCAAACTGTTCGTCGCCAGACAGAAGATAAGCCCGAAGGCTGGCCAATGATCCTGAAAGAGTGCCACGCACATCAGCCATCATGCCAAGCAGTTGTTTACGCTCCGGTGTTGCCTCCATCTGAAGTTCGCGGTCAATGATCTGTGTAATAAGCTTCATCTGCTTACCGGCCACAGGAGCAGCCTCTGTAAACAATATTTCATTGGCGGGCAGTTCAGCAGGACTATGTGCGGTATCCTCTACCAGTTGTTGTGCGACCCTGAATTCCTCCAACACCACCATGAAGTCTTCCAGTTTCTTTACATTCTCCTGATTGGTCCAACGCTTTGAAAGCAGCAACATCTCTGCCTTTGTCTTGTCGACATCCTCCCAAACTACTTTACGCTCATTCTTAAAAACATCCTTGCCGGTAAGCATATAGCCGCGCAAATCCGCCAGCGAAGCGTTAATATTATTCACCATATTGGAACTAGCCGCCGCTGTCGGCACGCGCAGCGTTTCAATACGGTCTATCTGCGACTTAACCTCTGTAACGCTCCATATTGTAATGGAAATAGCGAACACCAGCGTGAGCGCTACGGCCCCAAACGTAATAAGCAGTTTGTCACGGATTTTTCTGTTCTCTAACATCGTTTTTTCTCCTGAATTACAATGAACGATTATCTCCAGCACCAACGCAATAAAGCTAAAACTATTGCCTAAACTTAAGTTTTCATCCTACGTGAAAATAGTTAAAACTATAAAAAATATGATGAGTTGCATATTCACGTATGCCACGCCATTTTGTCGCACAGACAATCGGAAAATGTAGCTATTGCTTAAAACAGCAATAAAAACAGCCGTAGAAATTGCTGTTTATAGCCGTAAAGATATCAGATTTTTTTTAACCTTGCCGGGCGGGGTGGCGGCGACGATTTCAGCACCTCTGTGGCCTTACTGAGAAGCGCCGGATTAACCGCCGAAAAATCCTTTTCAAGAAGGCCGGACAAAACTTCACCGTTTCTGAGTTCCGTCAGTAAAACCTGCGCATTAAAGTCAAATATATGCTTCAAACGGGTTTTTGTTTGCGGCGCATATCTTGTGTGAACAACCATGTCATCACCGTCTTTGCTAAAGGCCTCCCATTTATTAGTGGCCTTTAACGCTTTTTTCTTCGGTTCCGGTTTCGGGTTTTTCTTCATGGCCTCTTTCAAAAGAGAAATAATAGCATAACAATCCAAATATTCTGCCCAGACTAAGGCCGTACGCCCCTGACCACCTTCTACATAAAGATCGGCACCGGAGTCTATCAATAGACGGGCAGATTCTACAGAACCGCCATGATCATTCGACCGGATAAGCGCTGTATTACCACCGCTATCCACCGCGTTAATATTCGCACCGGCTTCAAGCAGTATTTTAACAATATGGGGACGCTTTCTATGAGCCGCCCTGATCAGAGGTGTATATCTATATTTATCCCTTGTTTCCAGATCAACGCCGGCAGAAATAAAGGTTTCAACTGATACCATATCCCCTTTGTCAGCGGCTTGTAAAAACGATGTTTGACCATACCCTTGGGAGAGCAAATATTTTGTAACCTCAAGATTGCCCGCCTTCGCCGCTTTGCGGGTCAGTTTTTCTTCGGAAAAGGTAAAAGGATGCTTCCGCTTCCATGTCTGGAAGGCTTTCTCCCCTGTTTCGGCCAGAGCCTGATCTTTTGCACGAACGAGAGACGTAATCATATTTCAAAAGCCTGTTTTTACCATAAAATAAACCTATGGAAAATAGCAGGCACGGCAAAAAAAGTCAAATTTCATTTTTCTGGATTTTTCAGGGACTTACCCGGAAGCTTACTTCGGCACAGGCACCAACTCCAGAACTTCCCCGATAATTTCATCCGGTGTAATTCTATGTTCTATAGCCCGCTCACCGCGAATAAGACGGTGACGAAGCGCCCCTCTAATCACAGCTTGTACATTTTCGATCTCAACAGTATCCTGCCCGTTTAGCCACGCATGTGTCCGGGCACACCTATCTATCGCTAACGAGCCCCGTGGACTGGCTCCAACTTTGATAAAACTTTTAAGCTCATATGTGTAACGTTGCGGATAGCGCGTCGCAAAGATCAGATCCACTATATATTTTTCAACACGTTCAGGGACTGTTGTTTTATCAATTTCAGCTCGTGCGGCAAAAATCGTTTCCTGCGTCGTTTCAGTTTTCTTAACATCCTTCGTCTCTTTTTTATCTTTAGTCCTGTTTGCCTGACTCGTTTCTTCGCGCACAAGCCGGATAATATTACCTTCAGCCTCTTCATCGGGGTAATCAACCGTGACATGCATCAAGAAACGATCCATTTGGGCTTCCGGCATAGGAAACGTCCCTTCCTGACCGGCTGGGTTCTGTGTCGCCATAACCATAAAAAGATCAGGCATTTTATACGAATTACCAGCTACGGTAACCTGCCGTTCTTCCATCGCTTCCAACAGCGCATTTTGCGTCTTTGACGGTGCACGGTTGACCTCATCAGCCAGAACGACATTAGAAAAGACGGGGCCTTTCTCAAATTTAGACAGGCTCTGGCCATCCGCCTCATAATAGACCTCCCTGCCTGTAATATCAGAAGACACAAGATCAGGCGTAAACTGTATACGGCCAAAATCACCTTCAATATTATTGGACAAGGCTTTAATCGCCCGTGTTTTTGCAAGGCCGGGCAAACCCTCGACAAGCAGGTTGCCATTGGCAAGAATACCGATAATCAGGCGCTCGATAATCTCCTCCTGCCCAACGATTTCTTTGGCCATATTATTTTGTAGATCGATAATTAAGTTGCGTACGCTCATGAACCAATTCCTCCAGAGTTTCTTTATATAGGAGTTGCGCTTTGAAACAAAGAGCCTGAAATAGAGTATAAAGAAGATAAATCTTCAATATCTTTTAATGTTTTCACGCATAATATAGACTGAGGCATATGCTCTGCAAAGGAGACGGTTACTGTCATGGTCAAAAAACTACTCGTAACAGATGATGAACTGGAAGAACTTATCTTTCAATATTGCCGCGATTTTACGGCATTGGAGAGAATGGGACGCTATGACCCCATCACAGGGCGAGACAAAGAAATTGAACAAACGATCCTGATTCTGTTGCAAAAAGGCCGGAAAAACGCCTGTTTGCTGGCACCGGCCGGGGTCGGTAAAACGGCCATGGTCGTCGGACTCGCACAATATATCGTGCGGGGCGATGTCCCGGAATATCTAAAAAATGCACGCCTACTGGAAGTCGACTTACCCAGCATGGCATCAGGCACCAGTGGTCCGGCTGAATTTCAGGGCCGCTTTGTTCCTTTGTGCCGGGGAATTGCCGAACGCTATCACTATGAAGAATACCCCAAGATCATTTTGTTTATTGATGAAATTCACACCATCATGCCCACGGTAGAGGGCAGTTCCTATCGCGGCCTGTCAGAGGTTATGAAGCCCTATTTGACGGTTGGGGACCTGCATGTTCTGGGCGCGACAACCCTCGATGAATACCGTATATACATCAAAGAAGACCCCGCGCTGGACCGCCGTTTCCAGCAAGTGCCGTTAAAAGTGCCCACAGCAGAGGAAACATTGCACATTCTAAAAGCTTTGCGGCCAGGATACGAAAAGTATCACCACATTAAAATTTCAGATGAATGCCTGCAAATCATAATCAAGTTAACGGCTGAACATATGCCACGCCGCAACCAGCCGGACAAATCCATTGTGGTGATGGACGGCGCTTGCGCCTATCATATCTTGCAAGAAGGCCGTGACGGTGAACTGCAACTACTCGACATCAAAAAAATGGTCTCTATTGAAGCTAAAATCCACCCTGATGCGCTATAGAAAAATTATTTATCTGTTTTAATTTTTTGCAATACCTCCACAGCATTGCTGCACGCCATATGAACGTAATCCGAAACATCTTCCGGCTCTTGCCCATGATGAATTAAGGCCGTGAACATACCCATATCATGCGGAATTTTCAGGTTTTGCACAGTATCCTCCACCATCAAAACCTTATCGGCTTTTAAACCGAGAAGGTCCAAGGACATTTCAAAGGGCACAAGGCTGTTATTTTTGGGCTGAAAATTATAATCTTCAAAGGCTAGAATATGGTTTACCGGAAAAAATTCTAATAAATCCGTATGCTCAAGAACACGCAACGCCCAGTCTTTAGCGCTGTGAGTCAGCAAGATATGCTGCATATCCATGGTAGAAAAAAGGTCTCTGGTTTCATGTGATTTTTCTATTACTTTTTCATCGGCTAATCCATGAACCTTATAATGCAACGTTTCAGACTCCACGCCATATTCTTGGATAAAAACATAGCCACTATAGCCGTGATCCTTAAAAGACTGTTTTGCCATACGAATAGCTTCATCCATAGGCAACTCAACACCAGCTTCCAAAGCAGCACGGGCCACAGCTATATTGAAAGCATGAATGATAGCTTCATCAAGACGATACAGGGTATTGTCAAGATCCCATATAATCGCTTCTACTTTTTCAAAAGAAACCGTCATTAATACACTCTACTTTGTTGCACAAAAAACCTTAAAACCATTTCCTTCGAAAAGGTTTTTATAACGCGAAAAATGCTTATCCAAAACCGTCTCATACGGAAGATGGGCATTCGCGACCATCCACAAACAACCCCGATCACGCAAACAGGAAGATGCCGCCCTTATAAAACCGGCCCCTATGGAAGAGGACACTTCTTTCCCGGCATGAAAAGGAGGGTTCATAATAACCCAATCCAGAGCCTGAAAGGAAAGCGGCATTGTCAAATCATGCCACAAATACTGTATCGACGCATCTTTTCTGTATTTTTTCAAATTGAGTTCACAAGCATCAAGCGCTCTGTGATCCGCATCAATACAATAGAGTGCGTCAACATTTTCATTGCGGCTCAAAATATAATCCGACAAATACCCATACCCACAACCAAAGTCAGCTCCTTTTCCCGACAAATCATGCGGCAAATGCTCCCCTAAAAGAGCCGAGCCTTTATCGATCTTGTTCCACCCAAAAACACCGGGTTGAGATTGAAAAAGCCCTCCTAAAACATCCTGCAAAGCGCCTGTTTTCATCCATTCATCAATACAGGTTTGATTAAAAGGGCCTTCGCGCGCGCCCCAGACAACCCGCGATTTATATTTGGAAAGCTCCCCGCATACCAACCCCAGAGACTCCATGTCTTTTTTCAGACGCCGTCCCCCGGCATCATTCGCCGCAGCACAGACCATATAACCGTCACGACTGAGAAGCTTCAAAGCCGTTGCCATGGCAAACCGCACTTCATCTTTTTGTTTTGATCCCGCAATCATAATCAGGTCAAATTCCTCATCATTTTGCGGAAACCGCGGTGAAACCGTTTCAAATCCAGCCGCATAAGGTTTGAAATATTGCTGCACCGTCAGATCATGATTTTGAACGTACCCGGCAAGCTCTTCACAAACCTGTCCGTTCACATACAAAATACGCCCCCCGCTTTCAGGCAAGGGAACGGGGGCAAAAAACAGTGCTTTTAGAGGGGATACTGACATCAGGGAGTAAAACCGGAAATTATATTTTCACCCACTCTAAACGATAAAGCTTTGATCGACAACCAGACTCCCCGCCGTCAAAAGATCGGCAAGACCCGTGTTTTCCAGGCCGCTTTCAACGATAGCAATAGCCGCAAAGGCCCCGCCAACGTCACCATCGGCGTTCACAAGAATTTCCGTACCGCTTGCTGTATCGTTCAACTGAATAAAATCTGAAATGACACTGCTTAAAGGATCGAAGCCCTCAAGAATGTCCGTCAGATTCAGGACATCAATGGCTTCCAGTCCGCCGCCATCCACCAACGTCATCGCAGTCGGTGCGTTTGTGTTGTCAAACCATCCCTGCGCACCATAATCCCACTGGCTCAAAAAGCCATTGTCGTCATAGGAGGTTTCCAAATCGGCCATCGGATGCAGCCACATACCCATCTGGTCATCGAATGACACGCCGGTCCAATCTTCACCACTACCGAACAGTGGATCATGTTCGACAATCACACTCGCATCCATGGAAAATGTGAAAACATGCTGGCCTTCCGCATTTATGCTGGACGATATTTCCGTGAAAGGATTATCAGTTGCCAGAGACGTAACAATCCGGTCGGGTGTTTGCGTACCGGATGCTGACGATCCGTCAAAGGCACTGGAAAAATCATTTTCGCCGTTATAGCCGTAGGCCGACACGATCGGCTCATCCCCGCTGGCATCAAAATAAAACAAGGCCATTTCGCCGCCGTGACTTTTAGGATTCGGGCCATCATTGATGGCCACGGTAAAACCCTCCGTCATCCGGCTGTGTGGGTCACTAACTACTAACTCAAACGTAAATTCATTCGTTGTTTCATTGAAACTGGTTTCCACATGCTCTATATCGCCGCCATTGTCACTGCCCGGAGGCGTATCCGCTGAAAAGGTGAACAGTTTCTGGGGATTGGAAGACCCTGTCTCAAAATTGTAAATGGTGTCAACAGCCCCATCCATCACATCAAAAATAAATTGATCGGCACCACTGCCGCCATACAGTAAGTCAGCACCCTCACCACCAATCAAAACATCGTTACCACCCTCTCCGAACAATACATCATCGCCTGCTCCACCAATCAGGACATCATTAATTTCAGAATCATAAAGATTCTGTCCGTAATCACCGAAAGCATAATCGTCATATCCGTAGTCACTGTGACCATAATCATCATAGCCGTAATCGCTGTGCCCGTAGTTGCTATGAGCCGCCTCAGAACCGCCATAAAGTATGTCGTTGCCCGTGCCGCCATTCAGAAAGTCATTCTCATTACTGCCGTAAATCGTGTCGTCTCCGGCATCCCCGTTCAGTATATCTTCGCCGCCGCCGCCATAAATATCATCATTTCCATCGCCACCATTAATCACGTCATTGCCAACAGAAGACCAAAGATAGTCATTTCCCTCTTCGCCATTAATGATCAAATCCCCGTAAGAAAACTCATTATGCGTAAAATCAATCACGTCATTTCCGGCGCCGGCATTGATCTGCTCAACACCGCTGATCCGTATATCAGTACCCAGATCATGGTTTTCACTATAAGGATTCCATAGGAAAAAGGCGTCGTCACCATCCGTCATCTCCAGCGTATCGAAACCCTTCCCGCCATTGAACGTATCGGAACTCTGGTTCATACCGCGTATAGAGACCCACCTGTCCGTGCCCTCTATACCGTCAGACCCTACATTCCAAGCCCACCAACCTGCCGGGACCTCGGCATCAACACCAAACTGCAAAATATCGTCGCCCTTTCCCCCTTCAAGGAGGTCTGCGCCCGTACCACCGTCAAGAAAATCATCGCCATTGCCACCATCCAGAAAATCGTTACCCGCGTCACCAAACAGTTGATCGTCACCATTCCCGCCCGAAAGAAGATCATCCCCTTCAAGAGCCTGAATAAGATCATCGCCATTATTTCCGAACAGGGAATCATCATCCGGCGTTCCCGTGATGGTGTTGATAGGTTCAGGATCAATGTTCAGACTTACCATGCCGATATCACTACCGCCCTGCCCATCGAGAAGCGTGTATTCAAAACTGTCGAGTCCTGTAAATTCCTCTGCGGGCACGTAAGTAAAACTACCGTCTGCAAGCAAAGTCACTGTGCCGCCGGCCGTGGTTGCAAACATGCCCGCCTGTACCATCAACGGATCACCGTCTATGTCACTATCCACGCCGTTGCCGTTATCGGACAAAACATTGCCGCTCATCGCCTGATCTTCCACACCGCCAAAATTGTCGTCCTGTGCGATAGGATCGTGATTAATCGTCAAACCCGCCAAATCGAAAGTCGATCCATCGCTGAACTCTATTGTTTCGACCTGAGCATCCGCGGTTAAAAAATGATCGGTAATCGTAATGGTATTCAGACCCGTACCATCCGTATCAATAACAAGATCGCTACCGCTCTCTGAAAAATCAAGACTTGCCAGCGTTATCCCGGCAGAAAAAAGAAGCGTATCATTGCCGCCTGTTTCTGTGATGATATCGGCACCGTCACCAGAAGCATAGACATAGCTATCGTCACCCATACCGCCTGAGAGAATATCATTTCCCGTACCGCCGGTTATTTCATCATTCCCCTCGCCACCGCGCAGATCATCGTTACCCGGACCTCCATCTATAATATCATTTCCGCCTCCACCATTAACAACGTCGTTGCCAGCATTGGCCCAAAGAACATCATCAGCATTTCCACCATCAATGATCGTATCACCAAGGATAATATTATTACTCGCCAGAGCAACAATATCGCCACCATTTCCGGCTCTGAAAAATTCAATATTGGCAACAAGCTGGTTTCCCACAGAATCTTCTACAAATAAAGCATCACCAATATTTGTCATATTTAATACATCAAATCCTGATAACCCCTCATAGGAAGCTGTATTGACGTTGAATTCATCATCAATATCGACTGAAGCACTACTGTAAGGGTTAACAAGCGTAAGAGTTAATTGCTCGACCTGCCCCTGAAAAAACAGAAAATCATTGCCCGGTGTTCCTATTATATCCGCCACTCAATCCCCGCAAACATGTAAGTTGTTGTTGTTTCTTACTTTAAAATTGTTTCGCTGCCTCTAAACCTCTCCCACAGAGAAGAACAGGACGAATTGTTATATTTACATATTCTCACAAACCCCCTAAGATTATATGAAAATTATCTAAAGTTTTATGAAAATTGTTTGCATTCAAAAATGTATGGTTTTTCAAATCATTATAAAAATTCTATAGGAACAAAAAGAAAACGAGAACAAGAGATCGCTCTTAATTTTTGCAGGTTAGGTGCTCCACAATGTAGTCGCCATTGCTCTTTGTAATTTCTCTTGTGTAAGGGCAGGACTTTTCTTCTTTAGGATCTGGCTTCTTACCAAACTTTATAAGACTCGTAATCGTATTGCCAATGTCAGAATTCTTTGTGTTTTTTCCAATCTTAGCCGCAGCCACTCTGATCTTCTCACCGTCATACCAGTTTGTTGCTACAAATTCTAAAAACCTTTGGGTTTCTGTTGCCTTTTTTACTTCTTTGTCAGGATCAGAATATAGAGCCTTGTTGTTTGTCAGATAAAAATCGACAGCTAAGATTGTTTCCTGACCACTAAAAATAGCGCAATTACGGTGTTTTTCGTCAATATCTTTCTGTGATTGCAACATAGCAGCTACATAGGCAAGCGGGAAAATTGCCGAACTAGCCGTTGCTGCTTTCTCATGGCTTCCACTAACCCCTGCCGTCAGACCATAAGTCGTTCCTGTAATTGCCGCTGTAGATTCTGAAAATTTGGACACACCAATTTCTGAAACAAGCAATTTGCAGGGATCATATCCATGAATAACTTTTTGTCCGGTTTTAGCAACCGACAAAAGATGCCGCGTAATGTCCTCTTTCGTATCATTTTTAAAACCAACGGTCGGCGGCGGCATACTGACACAACCTGCTGATATAAAGCTCAGCGCGGCACAAGAAATCCAATATTTAGCTTTGCCGTTAAAAAACTCTGAAAACGCCATATCACCCTTCATTTGGTATAAAAGTTAAAAACTGCATCATTCCTGTACCGCACTTCCCATAAAATAACAACAATATTTTCATATTATTTTTGAAATCGGGCTTTTTTGTCGCGTCTTGAGGGCTGCGGCGCTTTTGGCCTTTCCTCTTTCCTCCGCTCTATGCTATGAATCACGAAGAATTCCTGAAAGCTTCAGACCTAAAGGGAGAAAGACCATGAGCCAACCTGCTGAAAAACGGGATACAGCGATTGAGGTTTTTGCGCCATCTGAAAACATCATCAAAAATGCACATATAAGCACTGCGCAATATGAAGAAATGTACAAACGCTCCCTTGATGATCCGGAAGGCTTCTGGGCTGAAATGGCACAGCGCATAACATGGTTTAAAGACCCGACTATTATCAAAAATACCAGCTATGATACCAACGATCTGTACATCAAATGGTATGAAGATGGCGTTCTGAACGCATGCTACAACTGCATTGACCGCCACATCCCCGCCCGTGAAAATCAGGTGGCAATTATCTGGGAAGGCGACAATCCTGATCTGGACAAAAAAATCACTTATGGCGAGCTAAAAGGCGAAGTCAGCCGTCTTGCCAATGCTTTAAAAGCGCGCGGAGTCAAAAAAGGCGACCGCGTAACGATTTATATGCCCATGGTCCCCGAAGCCACTTATGCCATGCTCGCCTGCGCCCGGATCGGCGCGATTCACTCGGTCGTCTTTGGCGGCTTTTCGCCGGAGTCCCTGAAAGGACGCATACAAGACTGTCAATCAACGATCTTGATTACGGCCGATGAAGGCGTACGTGGCGGTAAGATGATACCGCTTAAAAAGAACGCCGACGAAGCCTTAAAAGACTGCCCGGATGTCCATACCGTGCTCGTCCTCGAACATACGGATGGTGATATTGACTGGAATAAGGACCGCGACGTCTGGTGGCATGAACTGGTCGATGAGCAGAGCGATGAGTGCCCATGCGCGGAAATGAACGCCGAAGACCCTCTTTTTATCCTCTACACCTCCGGTTCTACGGGACAGCCGAAAGGCGTTCTGCATACCACAGGCGGCTATATGGTTTATGTGGCGCTGACCCATGAAATGGTCTTCGATTACAAAGACGGCGAAGTTTACTGGTGTACGGCCGATGTCGGCTGGGTCACAGGCCATTCCTACATCGTTTACGGTCCGCTTGCCAATGGCGCGACAACGCTTATGTTTGAAGGCGTGCCGAATTACCCGGATTACAGCCGTTTCTGGAATGTTGTGGACAAGCACAAGGTCAATATTTTCTACACTGCGCCCACAGCGATCCGTGCGCTTTTGCAGCATGGCGATGCCCCCGTTAAAAAGACAGACCGAAGCTCCCTGCGTATTCTCGGCTCGGTGGGAGAGCCCATCAATCACGAAGCCTGGATGTGGTATAACAGCGTCGTCGGGGAAGAGCGCTGCCCCATTGTTGATACATGGTGGCAAACGGAAACCGGCGGTATCCTGATTGCTCCGCTCCCCGGTGCGATCCCGACCAAACCCGGTTCGGCAACGAAACCCTTCTTCGGCGTAAACCCCATGATCGTGGATAATGACGGCAATGAACTCACCGGCGCATGCGAGGGCGCACTCTGCATCACCGATAGCTGGCCCGGACAAATGCGTACCGTCTATCAGGACCATCACCGCTTTGTGCAGACTTATTTCACGACCTTCAAAGGCAAATATTTCACCGGCGATGGCTGCCGCCGCGATGAAGACGGCTATTACTGGATCACCGGGCGCGTGGATGACGTTATCAATGTCTCCGGTCACCGTATGGGCACCGCCGAAGTCGAAAGCGCCATTAACGAACATCATAAAGTCGCCGAAAGTGCCGTTGTCGGCTTCCCGCATGATATCAAGGGACAGGGGATTTATGCCTATGTCATCCTGATGGACGGGATTGAGGCCACGGAAGACATCCGCACCGAAATCATGCAAATCGTACGTAAAATCATCGGCCCGATTGCCCGCCCGGACGTCATACAATTCACACCCGGCCTGCCAAAAACACGTTCCGGCAAAATCATGCGCCGTATTTTGCGCAAAATCGCAGCTCATGAAGAAGGATCTATCGGCGATACGAGCACCCTTGCCGACCCGTCCGTGGTTGATGGTTTGATTAAGGGCCGGGCCTGAGCCACCTGGCGCAGTCCGCCGGCCAATAGTCCGCCAGCCAATAGTCCGTTTGTAAAAAAGAATTGCATTTTTTTCTAATCCTTTGATTTCATGCGATTTTCCATTAGTTTGTTTCTGGCCCGCGCCTCCACCTCATCAGCCTTAAGGCTGTCCGTCATATGTTTGAGAAAAGCGCGGTGATAGCGCAAGGCTGTAACGATCTCCTTTGCCGAAGCCGCACGGTGCCCTTCCTTAAGCGCATTCATGCTGGTTTTCTTCTTTCCTACCTGTGATTGCGGCCCCGTTGATTTTTCCCACGGCTTCCAACGCCGGATGGCACAAGCTTGCTGCTTCTTCCGCCGTTCCGTCCAGCCATTATTGTTATCGGGCATGGTTTTGTGTTCCCTGTTTTTTTTAAACCCCACAATAGGATAGTATTCCTAATATGGCAAAAATGCAAGGATTTTCTCAAGGATTTTCTGATAAGTTAAATAGAGAAGGCCGCAGCCTGTAAAGATAGCCCCTAACCCATCAAGGCTTCAATTTCTGTCTCCAGCCTTTCAAAAACACGGTCGAACAGCCCGCTTTTGGCGATACGGCCTTTGCTTTCCTTATAAAGCTCATACATATCCGTCTTTGGTCCCACGCGGCGGATGATGAATTGCAGATAGGGCTGATAGGTGCGGGAGCGATAATAGGTGAACGTACAGGTGCTTTCATCAAAATCGACATCGACGCCGATATCATAGAGCGCCTTGACCGACGCGGCACGGCTAAACAAGCCCGCCAATTGCTTGAATTCCGCATTAGAAAAGCCCGACCGTGCCTTAAATTTCTGAAAATCAGGATTATCTATAACGTAAAAGCTCATACTTACAATATTACCATTAAACCCTTCTCAATTGCGACTTTATAGCCATTTCCAGAATTAATGATCCTTCTCTCTCTTTAACTTGTCACCCCGCTTCCCCCTCTCCCATCACCCCGTTCCCCCGCCTTCGCGGAGGACAGGCTGCGGACGGAGTCCCTTTATCAGTTATCGCGAAGGTGGGCTAATGGATTCCGGCCTTCGCCGGAATGACAATAGAGAGAAAAACACTGCGTCATCCCGAATGAATATGAGGGATCTG
>JAJFGQ010000059.1 GCA_021776075.1 Alphaproteobacteria bacterium
TAACGGTATCCCTGCCAAGCATTTTTCGCTATTTTTAAAGGAGTGTGAATGGCGATTTAACACCCCAGAGCCCGCCATGCAATTAAGGCAACTCAAACAATGGGTTGATAAGAATATGGGGTGATTAACTGGTACAGCCCCATATTATTTTTAAAAACCAATGCGGCAAAAAACAGAGCGCCCCAAAGGGGGAAGGAATTACTGACCGCCATCAAACTTTGCCAGGAAGATGAGTAATACAGCGTATCGAAAATCATCTTTAAATCATGGCCCTGTACAAATTTCGCCCATAATATAAGGCCGTAAAGCAAGGCATCGGGCATAAACCCACCAAGCAAAGCAGCTATATTAACCTTACCGTCGCCAGGCTTTCCGGCAACGGCAAGGCCGATCAGAATATGCGCCCATAAGTCGCAGCCATAAACGCCGCTCCCTGTTCATGGCGCGTAAGAACCAGCTTAATACTGGAGGTCCGCAGAGATTCCACCATGTCCAGATTTTCCTCACCCGGAACGGCAAAAATATGCTCCACCCCTTCGGCTTCCAGCGCCTGAACCAGTAAATCAGAAGCTTTGGTGGTCTTCGCATTAATCTGTTCAACTTTTTGTGTAGCCGTGCTCATGGGCTTTTCCTTTCATTAAAATTTTTACGCTGCATCTTTTTTGCGCCTCTTTTTTTCGTGATCATGGTGGTGATGACCGTCTTTATTTTCAAACAGCTTTGTGTTCGAATCCAGAAACTCATTATGAAGATCAACGGTATCGCGTACGCCGATATCATCAAAATGATCATCCAGCCATGCCGCCATAGTGGCTCGTCCCTTATCGCGCAGGCCGGTCAAGAAACCCCAATCTGAAGAGAATTTACTGGAAACGCTTAAATCTGTCATAACGTCATCGGCGCGAATCGAGTGAACGAGGATGTCCATGAAATCATCCTTATGTTCATCTTTGAGCATGTTGTGTTCAACCAGCTTTTTAACGAAAGCAACCGCCCTCAACTCCTTTAAAAGCGAAGAATTAAAGCTAATCTCGTTGATACGGTTCATAATTTCATGGGCGCTTTGTGGTGTTTCTTTGCGCTCCATCGGGTTAATATGAACGATCATGACATCGCGGGTCTCTGTCTCATAAAATAGAGGGAACAGCGCAGGATTACCCATATAGCCGCCGTCCCAGTAATCCTCGCCATCAACTTCCACCGCCTTGAACATAAAGGGCAGGCAGGCCGAAGCCATCACAACATCAAGATTGATCTCTTTCGTGTTGAAAACCTTGACCTTGCCGCTGTGAACATGAGTGGCGCTAATGAACAGCTTTACGCAATCGCATGCACGCAGCTCGTCAAAATCAATTGAGTCTTCCAGAACATCGCGCAAAGGGTTGAGATCAAACGGGTTGAGTTGGTAAGGTGAGAAGAGCCGCGTCATAGAATCGAGTAGAAAATAAGACAGCGAGTCATCCGTTTTCATCCATCCGCTTTGGGGCATAAATTTTTCCCACGGCATTTTCTGAACGGGGTTGGCTTTTTTCCCGGCGAGAGAAATGTTATGCCAAAAATCATGCAGCGCTTCCCGTGCTTTGTCCGGTCCGCCTTTATGCATACCCCAAGCCAGAGCGCAGGCATTCATCGTTCCGGCACTTGTTGCGCAAATACCGTCAATGCCAATGCGCCCATCTTCGAGCAATTTATCTAATACACCCCAAGTGAACGCGCCATGCGCGCCGCCCCCCTGCAAAGCAAGGTTAACGGTTTTTTGCGGCTTTGCGTGCCCATGTGTGTGCCCGCTTTTCGAATGATTGTGTTCAGGCAACTTTTTTCTCCTTCTGAGATGTTTCCAAATAGTCATGCAATACGCACCCATAAGGAAGAGTTAGGTCAGCAACAAAATGCATCCCGCCAATTACTTTTTTCACCGGCAAATCAGCCACCGGCGCATTGACATGCGGCACCAGATGCAGCCGGGCCGGGCCTGACCACGCGCCTTTGACCTCAATATCGCTCAAATTATAAGCCACAAGCTGTGCAATGGCGGGGCTGCCGTCCACATCCGGAATAAATTTCAGATTCACCTGCGTCTTGCCCATTTTTTTGGTCAGCGTTTCAAGGCAGGAGGTGCAGACCATCTCCCCTTTGAGGTCATAGGTAATCTGTTCCTGCTTATAGCGCATCGTGCCCATCGCCACGCGCTCTCCGGCGTAGCACAGTGTGCCGGTCAGCGTGTCCTCACAAACATCAAGCGTGGGCTGAGCTAGTTTTTTTGGAAAACCCCAAATCTCTCGTCCGCCGGAAATCGGCGCTTCGATATCCAGATACATCTGCGATGTAAAGTTAACAGCTTCGCGATTGAATGTGGCCGGAATAACAATGCCGCTTTCAGTGTAGCTGCCAAAACCAGAGCTGTCCGGCATCTTGATAAACTCATAAAGAACAGTGTTAGATCCGTCCGGTTCCAGCGGTTCCGGCAATTGGGCACGTATGGCATCTGGGTCTGATTCATAGGTAATGATCAGATATTCGCGATCGATAAAACGGTAAGGCCCCCTGGAATAGCTCGGCGAAGCCAACGGCATTGAGGGCAATTGCAGTATATCAGCTTCGTTCATGTCATATTTCCTCTAATAAAAATCAGGCTGCTGTCCAGCCACCATCGACCGCAATATGTGTGCCGGTTATATTTTCCGCCACATCAGAGCATAAAAACAAAGCCGTTCCAGCCAGTTGCTCCACAGTTACAAATTTTTTCGTCCATTGCGCGGCGAGAAGAACATCGTTCTTAACTTCTTCTTCGGTAATTCCGCGCGCTTTGGCCGTGTCGGGAATTTGCTTTTCCACCAGCGGCGTCAGCACATAGCCCGGACAAATGGCGTTACAGGTAATATTATCCTGCGCGACTTCCAGCGCGATTGTCTTGGTAAAACCCAGAACGCCGTGCTTGGCTGTGACATAGGCGCTTTTGAATGGCGAGGCGACCAAAGCATGGGCCGAGGCAATATTAATCACCCGGCCCCAGCCCTGCTTCTTCATATAAGGAATGCCGGCACGGACAGTGTGAAAACTCGAAGACATATTGATCGCGATAATCGCATCCCATTTTTCCGGCGGAAAAGCCTCAACCGGCGCAACATTTTGAATACCCGCATTATTGACAATGATGTCCACAGAGCCAAACTCTTTGGCCGTAGCCTCAACCATCGCCACAATCTCATCCGGTTTGGTCATGTCGGCGGCGTTATAGACAACTTTTACGCCCATAGATTCAAGGCTGGCACGTTCTTTTTCAATTTCGTCCACGTCACCAAAACCATTAATGACGAGATTGATTCCTTCTTTAGCAAAGCCCTGCGCAATCCCCATTCCAATTCCACTGGTCGAGCCGGTAATAATTGCTGTTTTATCTTTGAGTGACATTCTTCTCTCCTTAAGTTTCTGTTCTTTCATCCGTAATATTCGGTCAACACGGCTACTACCCTGACTTTTTCGTAGATTCAGAAAAACGCCTATACTCCGGCAAGATTTCCGGGCGCGGAAACAACTCATCCATAGGAACAGATTTACCATTACCCTGTACAATTCTTATGTGCCTACGGCCCAATAGCCTCGATCTTTCTACCCCGCAGGAATGAGAAATAACCTCCACCTCATGCACCATATTCTTGCAGTAGCTGGCGACTTTCACAGCCTTATTTTCCGGATTAAGGCCCTTTTGTAGATGCGCGTTATGCGTTGTAATACCGGTCGGGCAGGTATTCTTGTTGCATTTAAGTGCTTGAATACAGCCGAGCGAGAACATAAACCCACGCGCCGAAGTTACAAAATCCGCACCCGTCGCCAGGGCCCACGCTACTTCTGAAGGCGTAATCAGCTTACCCGAAGAAATAATCCTGATACGATCCCGCAACCCGTATTTATGTAGGATATCCGAGACCAGTGGCAGCGACTCTTTAATCACCAAGCCGACATTATCCATGAGGGGCATCGGCGCAGCGCCCGTCCCGCCATCGCCGCTATCAATGGTAATAAAATCAGGCGCGCTCTCAATGCCACGCCCATGGATTTCTTCACACATCGTTTCAAGCCACACAAAACTGCCAATAACAGCTTTAAACCCCGTCGGCTTGCCGGTAACATCGCGGATATGATTAATCATATCAAGCATATCGGCCCCGCTATCAATTTCCGGGTGGCGGTTCGGAGAAATAGAGTCCTTCCCTGCCGGAATACCGCGGATCTTTGCAATTTCCGGCGTCACTTTAATGGCGGGCAGAATACCGCCTTTACCGGGTTTTGCGCCCTGACTCATTTTAAGCTCAAACATGCGCACCTGCTCATGCGCGGCAATTGCCTTCAACTTGTCATCACATAAATTTCCCTCCTCATTCCGCACGCCATATTTGGCCGTACCTATCTGCATCACGATATCGCAACCACCTTCCAAATGGTAAGGAGAAAGACCGCCCTCTCCCGTATTCATCCAGCATCCCGCCATGCGCGCACCATTGGACAACGCCCGAACCGCGGGCGTTGATAGTGCGCCATAACTCATGCCGGAAATATTAAAAAATGACGGGGCATTATACGGCTTCTTACAGTAAGGCCCTATTTCCAAAGGCTGCATTTCAATTGCATCCTCATCCAGAGTAGGGAAGGGGCAGTTCACAAAAATTGCCGTACCCGGCAGGGTCAGACTTTTTGTCGAACCAAAAGCCACCGTGTTGTCCTGATTTTGCGCGGCCCTGTGTACCCATTCGCGCTCGGCACGGTTAAAGGGCATTTCCTCACGGTCCATAGCAAAGAAATACTGCCGGAAGAATTCACCAAGCATTGAAAACAGAGAGCGGAACCGTCCCAGAACCGGGTAGTTTTTGCGCACGGCATCTTTGGTCTGAGTTACATCAATGATGAACAGCACAATAACGGCCAAAACCCCCAACCCAACGGCAAAAACAAACAGCGTCGACAAGAGCTGCAAAGAACCCATTACGAAATCATGAGAAGGCATATTCATTATTTTTTGTCCTTAATTTTCATTATTTCATTTCAAAATAAAAACAATCCTTTGATTGCCGCTGACACTACGTTCGTAAACTCTATTCGTAAGGATACTAAAAAAATAGAACATTTTGATTATAGAGATACGTAAGGAGCCTCATAAGCTTATCTTGATCACCGAGAAGGTCAAAATCCTTCATTGATATTGTGCTGTTTTGATTAAGCCAATGAATTAATTTATTGTGTGCAACGTCCGTTTCTACAACCGCACCATAAACAGCGAGATTTATACCTCCATCTGATGATGTTGTCATGGAAATTTTTATATGTTCAGGCCTGTAAAGCACCTGCCCTTCTTGCAAACATGCGAGCAGCTCAGCGCTTAAAAACGGTTTATCCCGCGCTCCCATGCTCTCAATATCGTCATGTGTCGGTGTTGAAAAATACACGGCCAGCCACCGCGAAAAATCATCAGATTGCAGTGCGGCCACTAAATCACTCCGCAGCAAATTTTGTGCATCGGGGTCAATCTCAAAAGCCGCACTGCACGCATCCAGCCCTTGTCCTAAATAGCGTTTATTGTGCAGCTCCTGTTGCTCCAGATAATCCCCATATTCAACAAGCATCTCTGAAATTTTTGGCCCCAGAAACCCAACCGAAAACGTCATGGCTTCCTCCTGCGTTACCCCTTCATGAGCAAAATGCGGCGGAATATAAATTACATCACCGATGGAGACTTCGACGGAGTTCCCCTCTACTCCGGCCTTAAGAACCTTCAAATCGAGACCGTCAATACAGTCTTCATTCTGAACAGGTGTACGCCCAATCGTCCATTGGCGGCACCCCATACCCTGCACAAGAAAGACATGGTAGCTATCTGTGTGCGAACCGACACTCCCGCCGGGGGTAGAATAACTCACCATGATATCGTCCATAAGCCATCGCGGGGAAAAATCAAAAGAGCGCAGCAATTTTGCGGTATCCGTATGATATTGTTCTACATTCTGAACAAGCAGACTCCAGTTTCTATCCCCCAAACTTGAAAAATGCTCCGCCGCAAATGGCCCGTGATGACAGGCCCATTGAGCGGCATCGGACTCCGTGATCACAATCCGGGATTTAATATCCTCCTCCAGCGCAAGCCCAGCCAAAGTATCGCCGTCAATAAGGTCACTAAAAACCTCTTGGTCAACAGCCCCCCGCACCACAAAGGGCTTTCTTCCCCAATAGGTCTTGTAAAATTCGTCTGCCGTAGGGAATTTATTCAGGATCATGTTATTTTTAACGCTGTCATCTATGAATTCATATATAAGCATATTACAAAACAAAAAACGAGGATACGCCATGAAACTTATTGTTCTAAACCTGCCGCGTGATGTAACAGAGGATGAACTTGCCAAATTATTCAAAGCCCGCGGCAATATCAAAGGCTGCGATCTGGTCATAGATGATAAAACCGGGACCTCAAAAGGCTTCGGATTTGTAGAAATGGCGCTGGAGCACGAAGCAGTGATCGCCATTAAAGAATTACATGACAGCAAAATCGGCAAAAACAAAATACGAGTCAGGCCAGCCAATTAACGAAAACCGAGGATGAAGAGAAGGGCACTCAATGAAAATATGGGTTGATGCGGATGCTTGCCCCAAGATAATCAAGGATATGTTGTTCCGCGTGGCAGAGCGGACGAGAATCTCCATCGTTTTTGTGGCTAATCAGTATTTACAACTACCTCGCTCTGATTTCATCAGCCTTATTCAGGTCGAGCAGGGGCCTGATATCGCCGACGATGAAATTGCAGATAACTGCAAGGCCGGCGATCTGTTTATAACCGCCGATATACCGCTCGCTGCCCGTGCCGTAGAAAAAGGAGCGCAGGCTCTGGACCCCCGCGGCACAGTGTATGATGAAAACAATATCGGGCAAGTACTGAGTATGCGCGACTTTATGGACAGCTTACGCGGCAGCGGCGTTGAAACCGGCGGCCCGAAAAACTTTAGCGCCCGCGACGGCACAAAATTTGCCAATGAACTGGATAAATTCATTGCCCGGGGAAGGCGCCCTTAAAAAATTTAAATGAAATTGCGGAATTTTGTAGAAAAGCCTGATGTTTCAGAAAGACGATTCAGCGACACGTTGTGCCTTGGTCTGGTTAACGTGACAATACCTCTTATATCCTATTCTTTCCAAAAAGACGCGCTTGATATAAGTTATGGGACAGAATTAAATTTTAAAATCGGTTTGTATTATGGGCACGGAAAAACCAGTTTGGAATAATGAAACGGCGCGTAAGATCGTGAAGGAAAAGGCCGCCTTGCCGGGGGCTTTGCTGCCTGTGCTCCACGATTTGCAGACGCATTTTGGTTATATTCGCCCAAACTTCGTGCCGGAGATTGCCAAGGCCCTAAACCTCTCCCGCGCCGATGTGCACGGCGTTATTTCCTTCTATCATGACTTTCGTGATAAAGCACCGACAGGGCGCATTGTTAAAATATGCCGCGCCGAAGCCTGCCAGTCGATGGGCGTTGATAGGCTGGAAGATCATATAAAAGGAGAAAGCAGCATTACGCTGGAGCCTGTTTATTGCCTTGGCAATTGCGCCTGCGCGCCCGCCGTGATGGTGGACGGCAAAACCTATGGCCGCGTGACCTCGGAAAGGCTGGAGGAGTTGCTGTCATGAAAGTTTACGTTCCGCATGACACATCTTCTCTTTCTCTCGGCGCTGACGGGGTTCTGGCCGCGATCGTTGAAAAGAATCCTGATCTTAAAATTGCCCGTAACGGCAGCCGGGGGCTGTATTGGCTGGAGCCTTTGATTGAGGTGGAAACGGATACAGGTCGGGTTGCTTACGGTCCTGTCACTGTAGCGGATGTTTCCACCCTGTTTGACTCTGGTTTTCCTGAAAACGGCAGCACCCACCCGCTTTATCTCGGTCCGGTGGAAGAACTGGACGCCTTTAGGCGCCAAAACCGCCTGACCTTTTCACGATGCGGTGTAATTGAGGCGTTGGCCATTGACGGTTATAAATTTGAAGCTCTGGAAAAAGCGCTCAAATTATCGCCGCAGGAAATCGTCGATACGGTCAAAGAGTCTGGTTTGCGCGGACGCGGTGGTGCCGCTTTTCCCACCGGGATAAAATGGCAGACCGTTCTCGACACCAAATCAGAACAAAAATATATCGTCTGTAATGCCGATGAGGGCGATAGCGGTACCTTCGCCGACCGTATGATTATGGAGGGCGACCCTTATTGCCTCATCGAAGGCATGTTAATTGCCGCCCGTGCGGTGGAGGCGACACAGGGTTATATCTATTTACGCTCTGAATACCCGAACACGCAAAAAATTCTGCGGCAGGCGATTGATAACGCTTATGAGGCCGGCTATCTGGGCAAAAAGTTTGACCTCGAAATACGGATGGGGGCCGGGTCTTATATATGCGGCGAGGAAACGGCGCTTCTGGAATCTCTGGAAGGCAAGCGCGGCATGATCCGTTACCGCCCGCCACTGCCCGCTATTAAGGGGCTGTTTGGGAAACCGACCGCGCTTAATAACGTTATTACGCTGGCGAGCGTTCCTTTTATTCTCAGTAATGGCGCAGAGACCTATAAAAATCATGGTGCAGGAAAATCAAAAGGCACGCTGACGATCCAACTTTGCGGCAATGTGAAATATCCCGGCCTGTATGAAATGGATTTTGGCATATCGCTCAAAGAACTTCTTTATGATATCGGCGGCGGCACGGCAACTGGAAGACCGCTTAAAACCGTGCAATGCGGCGGCCCGCTTGGCGCTTATTTGCATGAAAGCCAGTTCGATATGTCCATGACTTACGAGGATTTCGCCGCGCAGGGCGCGATGCTCGGCCATGGCGGTGTTGTTGTCTTTGATGACAGCATTGATATGGCACAGCAGGCGCGCTACGCCATGGAATTCTGCGCGATTGAATCCTGTGGTAAATGCACGCCGTGCCGGATAGGTTCTGTGCGCGGCGTTGAAGTGATTGATAAAATCATCGCCAATACGGACCGCAGCCAAAATCTGGCGTTGCTAGAAGATTTATGTGAGGTGATGACCGATGGCTCGCTGTGCGCAATGGGCGGCTTAACCCCGGCACCCGTGTTAAGTGCGCTCAAATATTTCCCCGAAGATTTTGGGCTGCTCCCTAAAAAGGAGGCCGCGTAACCATGACCATCTTAAAAGAAAAAGATTTTGGTACGCCTACCAGAAAAACGGGGACATCTGTAACGCTGGATATTGACGGCCACAGCCTCACCGTTCCGGAGGGCACCTCCATCATGCGCGCCGCGGCTGAACTGGATATCCAGATTCCCAAACTCTGTGCCACAGACTCCCTGGAAGCCTTCGGGTCCTGCCGCCTGTGTGTCGTGGAGATTGAAGGACGAAAAGGCACGCCCGGTTCATGCCATACCACTGTCGCAGATGGCATGAAAGTTAAAACCCAGAGCGAAAAACTCGCAAAACTGCGCCGAAATACGATGGAGCTTTATATTTCCGATCACCCTCTGGATTGCCTGACCTGCGCCGCCAATGGCGATTGTGAGTTGCAAGACATGGCAGGTGTCGTGGGCTTACGCGAAGTGCGCTACGGCTATAACGGTGACAATCACCTTGAAGCCGAAAAAGATGAAAGCAATCCGTATTTCACGTTTGACCCGAGCAAATGCATCGTTTGCTCTCGCTGTGTTCGTGCGTGTGAAGAGATTCAGGGAACACATGCATTGACCGTTGAAGGCCGTGGTTTTGAGTCCAAAATTGCAGCGAGCCAGAACGAAGGCTTTATGGATTCAGAATGCGTCTCCTGCGGCGCCTGTGTTGACGCTTGCCCGACGGCAACATTAATGGAAAAAACAACGATAGAGCACGGAATCGGCGATCATTCTGTTGTTACCACCTGCGCTTATTGCGGTGTCGGTTGCTCGCTCAAAGCCGAGATCAAAGGCGATCAGGTCGTACGCATGACCCCCTATAAAGACGGCCAAGCCAATGAAGGCCATGCCTGCGTCAAGGGTCGCTTTGCCTGGGGTTACGCCACGCACCCGGACCGCATCAAAACGCCGATGTTGCGCGAAAAAATAACAGACCCGTGGCGCGAAGTGAGTTGGGAAAAAGCTCTGGAACACACAGCGGGAACCTTCAAACGCATCCAAAAAGAGCATGGCGTCAAAGCCATTGGCGGCATTACCTCCTCGCGTTGCACGGCGGAAGAAACGTTTCTTGTGCAAAAGCTGGTCCGCGCCGCCTTCGGCAATAATAATATCGACAATTGCGCCCGTGTCTGTCATGCGCCAACCGGTTACGGCTTGCGCGAAACGCTCGGCACCTCTGCGGGAACGCAGAATTTTGCGTCTGTCGCAAAGGCTGATGTCATTCTACTGATCGGAGCTAACCCGACCGAAGCGCATCCTGTTTTTGCTTCGCGCCTGAAAAAACGTTTGCGCGAAGGCGCGCAGATTATTGTCATCGACCCGCGCAAACTGGCGCTTGTGGAATCCCCGCATATCAAAGCCGCTTTTCATCTGCCGCTGCGGCCCGGCACCAATGTCGCTATACTTAACGCGCTGGCGCATGTCATCGTGACCGAAAAACTGACCGATGATGCATTTATCAAAGAGCGCTGCGAAGAATTTGAGCTCTGGAAAAAATTTATTGCGAATGCAAAAAATTCACCCGAAGAAATGGAAAAACTTACTGGTGTTCTGGCAGAAAACGTAAGAAACGCAGCACGTCTATACGCCAAAGCCAAAAACGCCGCTATTTATTATGGGCTGGGCATTACCGAGCATTCACAAGGATCCACCGCTGTGATGGGGTTGGCCAATCTGGCGATGGCGACAGGAAATCTCGGGCGCGAAGGTGTCGGCGTTAATCCCCTGCGCGGGCAAAATAATGTGCAAGGCGCGTGCGATGTTGGCGGCTTCCCACACCAACTCCCCGGCTACCGCTCCGTTGCAGATGATAAAGCGCGGCAGGTCTTTGAAAAAGAATGGGGCGTAAAACTTGATAGCGAACCGGGCCTGCGCATTCCCAACATGATTGACGCCGCCTGCGCCGGAAGCTTTAAAGGCCTTTATATTCAAGGCGAAGACATCGTCCAGTCCGACCCGAACAGCAAACATATCGCCGCAGGGCTGGAAGCTATGGAGTGTGTGGTCATCCATGACATTTTCCTCAATGAAACATCGAAATACGCACATGTATTTTTGCCCGGCTCCTCCTTTCTTGAAAAAGACGGCACGTTCATTAATGCCGAACGCCGTATCAACTGCATCCGTAAAATCACGGAGCCACTCGGCGGTAAGGCCGACTGGGAAGGCACGGTGGCCCTGTCCAAAGCCATGGGCTATGACATGGATTATAACCACCCGTCAGAAGTCATGGACGAAATTGCCCGCACCACCCCTACTTTTGCCGGAGTCAGTTATAAGAAGCTGGATAGACTCGGCAGCGTGCAATGGCCGTGCAATGAGGAAAACCCCGAAGGCACGCCGGTCATGCATATCGACAATATTGTGCGCAATCCGGGCCGCTTTATGCTAACAGCATTTACGCCGACGGAAGAGAAAACCTCACGCAAATTTCCGCTGATTCTGACGACGGGCCGCATTCTGGCACAATATAATGTCGGCACCCAGACCCGCCGCACCGCCAACAATGCCTGGTGTAATGAGGATATGCTGGAAATTCACAAACATGATGCGGAGCTGCGTGGAATCTCCGACGGAGACCTTGTTTCTATCCAGAGCCGAAGCGGAGAGATCAGCCTGCGTTCCCGAATATCAGAACGGGTGCAGCCCGGAATCGTTTACACCAGCTTCCATTTTGCCGAAAGCGGCACCAATGTGGTCACAACAGCAAAATCAGACTGGGCGACCGAATGCCCGGAATATAAAGTCGTCGCCGTTGAAATACGCCTGACCAATGAGTTATCCGACTGGCAGAAAAAAGTACGACAATCCCATGAAGACGAACCGCGCCTTGCGGCTGATACGGAGTAGGATATGGGTTACGCACGCGCCGGGCATGTCACGGTAAAGGCTCATAGCCGGGAGACGCAGAATGAAAAAAACATCAACAAAGACATTGCTACCGAAGTGCCTGTGGCCCTTGTCTATAACGGCGTTGCCCATGCGGTGATGATGGTCACACCGCTGGATCTGGAAGACTTTGCGCTCGGTTTCAGCATGAGCGAAGGCATTATCGAACACACAGAAGATATGCTTTCCATCGAAATCAGGGAAGAAGACAAAGGGCTTCTTCTCACCATGCAAATCCCGGAAGAAAGCTTTATCGGCGTTCTGCGCAGAAAGCGCAATTTAACCGGCTCAACATCATGCAGTCTGTGCGGCATTGAAAGCCTGGAAGAAGCAATCCGCCCGATTTCTTCCATTCAAAGCAACCTTAAAATTCCCTTCAGCGCAATATACAAAGCCTATGGCAATCTGCACGAATACCAGCCGGAAAAGCTTATTACCGGCGCGGTGCACGGTGCGGCTTTCGTCGATACAGAAGGAAATATCATACTGGCGCGCGAAGATGTTGGCCGCCACAACGCCCTTGATAAAGTCATTGGTGCGGCGACGAAGGAGAATATCGACCCGCAAAGCGGCTTTGTCCTGCTCACCAGCCGTTGCAGCTTTGAAATGGTGCAAAAAACTGTGGCTTTTGGTGCTCCTGTATTGATTGCCATCTCCGCCCCGACAACATTGGCTGTAGAACTGGCAGAAGACGCTAATCTAACGCTGGTTGCCTTGGCCCGGAAAGAAAACTTTACTGTCTTCAGCCACGCCGAAAGAATCACGTGAAGCGGGATTTGTTGCTGTGTGCGAAACAGAAGACTACATGGCTGTGGATGTAGCTAGACTATAAACTTTCTCCGTATATTCATTGCTAACGATGCAGCAACAACAAATATCAAGTTGTATTGGCTGTCAGTCATTATTTATTGTACCATCAACTTCTATAAAACACTTTATAAGGAGATAACCTCGATGGCCAAATCACAAGACACAAAAAAGAATGTAAAAAAACAACCCACGCGCACACCTGCTGAAAAAAAGGCGTTAAAAATCGAAAAGAAAAAAAACAAAAATAAATAATTCAACTTTCTATTAAAATTTATTCTGGAATAATTCTTATTATGTCTGAAAAGCAAAAAGGAACCCTGTGCCAAAAACCAGAGAAACTTTAGCTCTTGCGACGGTTTAAAATTTGCCAATAAACTGGATAAATTTATTACCCGGGGAATCCGCCTTTAAAAGATTTAAACGAAATTTCGGAATTTGGTAGAAAAACTTGAAGGTTCAGAAAGGCGATCTGGATCCAGCGTTCGTTTTTGCAGAGGTAAAAGTCCCAATACGGGACGGTTATTATCCGCCAAAAAATTTTGAACGTAATATGTTCCTCTGTAATTGCGGCTCTCTAAATCAAAGATAATCGAGGCTATATCATCTTCATTCAGCAAACCGGTATGAACGGTGGTGCGAACTTCAAAGGATACGGCGTTTTGTCTACAAAGCATATCCAGTGTTTTTTCAAAATCTCTGAATTTTCGTACGCCCGTCACAGCTTGGAATTTCTCCGGCGGCGCTTTGTAATCCAGCGCCACATAATCCAGAAGTCCGCGATCCAGAAGGTCCCGCACAACAGCAGGGCGACTTCCGTTAGTATCCAGCTTTACTGCATAATCCATATCTTTGATTGTCTCTATAAAGCCGCGAAGGCCCGGGTAAAGCGTGGCTTCACCACCGGAAAGAACAACACCGTCGAGTAAAGTTTTGCGTTTTTCAAGAAACGCCCGAACGTCGTCAATTTTGCGTGTACCTTTACCTTTAACAATTTGTGGATTATGGCAATATCCACAGCGCATATTACAGCCCGAAAACCAGACAATGCAAGCTATACGCTCCGGAAAATCCAGCATGGTAAAGGGCGTGACATCATAAATGGGAAGGGCGGCTTTTCCATCGCTCCCGGCTTTACCGGGGAAACTCTCAGGATCACAAAAATCTTTCGGCATTTTTATGCCTCCTCGAACAGATCGGCGGATTCGATACGGCGCTCCAGGAAATGTTTGCGCTCTTTGTGCTCACCTTTCTTGCCAGTGTTAAAGCTGCCCACAGGGCGGAAATAGCCCATCACACGGGTCCAGACATTAGTTTTTTTGCCGCAATCCGGGCATTCGGACTGTTCACCCTTAATATAACCATGCGTGTCGCAGGTCGAGAAAACGGGCGTGACCGTTATATAAGGCAGTTGATAGTTTTCGATCACTTTTTTGACAAAGCGCCTGCAGGCTTCACCGGAAGACATTTTCTCTCCCATATAGAGATGAAGAACCGTGCCACCTGTATATTTGCATTGCAGCTTGTTTTGCAGCTCCAGCGCTTCAAACGGATCGTCTGTATGGCCAACCGGGATTTGTGAAGAATTAGTGTAATAGATGTTCTCATCACACCCCGCCTGCAAAATACCCGGATACTGTTTAATGTCTTCCTTTGCGAAACGGTATGTTGTGCCCTCCGCCGGGGAGGCTTCCAGATTATAAAGATTCCCGGTTTCTTTCTGGTATTCGACCATGCGCGCACGCATATGATCAAGAACATCCATGGATATCTGAATGCCCTGTTCGTCAGTAAGGTCCAACTGATCTTCGGTGAAATTACGGATCATCTCGTTCATGCCATTAACACCGATGGTCGAAAAATGGTTGCGGAAAAACGGTAGATAACGGGCGGTATAGGGGTACAGGCCACGATCATACATTTTCTGAACAAAGACCCGCTTTTTCTCCAGCGTTGATTTTGAGATGTCCATCAGGCGGCCTATTTCGGCTATTAAACCTTCGTAATTTCCTTTGAATCGGTAACCCAGCCGCCCCATATTCAGCGTCACCACACCGAGCGAGCCTGTCATCTCCGCCGAACCGAACAGGCCGTTGCCGCGTTTAAGCAACTCACGCAGATCAAGCTGTAACCGACAGCACATGGAGCGTACCGCGCCGGGGGAATAGGCTTCAGGGTTTCGCACGCGCGCGCCGTCATCATTCGTCATCCACTGGCTGCCGATGAAATTCTGGAAATAGGAAGAGCCTACTTTTGCCGTGTTCTCAAAAATAGCTTGTGCGACTTTGCTGTCCCAGTCGAAATCCTCTGTAATATTGACGGTCGGGATCGGAAAGGTGAAGGGCTGACCGCTGGAATCGCCTTCGGTCATCACCTCGTAATAAGCGATATTTATCATCTCCATTTCCGGCGCGAAATGTTTAAAGTTCATATCTTCAAGAACGCGAATTCCCAGATCACGTTGCTGTGCGCGAAGCAGAAGGTCGTCATCCGCACTCTCTTTGAACAGATGCCCATCATTATAGGTCGGAAACTGATCGGCTAGATCTTCCGGCACCGTAATATCAAGCGTGATATTGGTGAAAGGCGATTGCCCCCAGCGCGCCGGGACGTTAAGATTATAGACGAACTGGCAGATGGCTTTTTTAACGTCCTTAAAGGAGAGGCCGTCGTAAAAAACGTAAGGTGCGAGATAAGTGTCGAAACTGCTGAAAGCCTGAGCGCCCGCCCATTCGGATTGCAGGATGCCAAGAAAATTACTCATCTGGCCCAGCGCCTCACGGAAATGGCGCGGCGGGCGGGAGGAGATACGCCCGTCCACACCGTTAAACCCTTCATTGAGAAGCGCCCGTAGAGACCAGCCGGCGCAATAGCCGGTGAGACAATCCAGATCATGAATGTGAATATCAGCTTTGCGGTGGGCTTCTCCTTCTTCGGGGCTGTAAATTTCATCAAGCCAGAAATTAGCGATCACCTTTCCGGCAGCATTATTAATCAAACCTGCATTGGAATAGCCTGTGTTCGCATTGGCTTTAATACGCCAGTCGTGACCGGAAATATATTCGCTGACCGCTGCCGAGCAGTCAACATCCGTACCACCGAACAGCGCCGTAATTTGATCATCTGCATTTGTATCAACATCAATTTTGGAATGGGGTGGTGCGGCGATATTTATCATGGCGAACTCCTGTGAAGTATTTAATATGAATATATTTACGGATGAGGAGAAAACCCCAAAAACACAAGATATTGTGTTAACAAGAATCACTATAACACTATATGCAGTGGTTGAAATTTGACCTGGGTCAATTTATTAAATAATTTTCTCTTGCTCTGGGTCAATAAAAGTATTTTATGGAGGTAAGAAAATCTGTTTGATAATACAGATATGAGTAGAGGTAAAGGCGCTGTCCATCTAGTAGATTGAGTATAAAAACACTATGAATTATATAAATATAAAAGACACGGATGCCGATATTACTTTTCCTTTTTTGGCGGATATTCCCGAACTTGATCTTTGCGATCTGGCGAAGGAATCGCGTATCCGGGACTATCAAAAAGGCAGTTCCATATTTTTAGAAGGGGACCCAGCAGAAAATTTTTATGTGATTCTCAGCGGATGGGTCAAATTATTTCGCAATACGCCTGAGGGAGAAGAGGTTGTTGTCGGCCTGCTGAGTTGCGATGATATGTTCGGAGAATCCGCTTTGTTTGCCGGTAAAACCTACCAATTCAACGCCCAATCCACACTGGGAACCAAGGTTGCCGAAATTCCGGGAGGAATCCTGAGAAAAAAAGCACAGGAAACACCCGAAATTCTTTACAAAATTATACAGACATTATCCGGTTATATTCACCGGCTGCAGTTGGATAACGAACATCTGATTTTCATGATGACTCCACAAAGGATAGGCTGCCTGCTGTTACAATTGGCAGCAGACGCAAAAAAGGGAAGCGGAGCGAACAGTTATACTGGTTGCGCCGTACAGCTTCCCTATGACAAGGCGCTCGCGGCAAGCAGTCTGGGCATGAAACCGGAAACATTCTCACGCGCCATGACGCATCTGAAAGATGCAGGTGTCGAGATTAAAGGAAAGAATGTCTCCATTGCCAATATCGACAGTCTTGTAGACTATTGCTGTAAAAACTGCTCCTCTGACCCTAAAGAGTGCCTCCTTCCCAAACTCGGAAAGGCTACAAATGAAGAGTGACCCGGACTCCTGTCAGGCTACTTCTGATGGCGGTTTCGTATTAAAAGATGATCTGCCGGATTTGATTACCAAATATGATATAGCGGTGCCTCGTTATACCAGCTATCCAACGGCTGTTCAGTTTAAACCGGGTATAAAGCCGTCTTTTTATGCGGATCAGCTTTCAAAGCTACCAGAAGGCCGGGCTGTTTCTCTTTATCTGCACATCCCCTTTTGCCAGACATTATGTTATTACTGCGGTTGCTGCACCAAGGTCGTGAACAGCTATGACATTATCCGCGATTATGTAGATAAGCTATTGCAGGAGATTGAAATAGTTACCGATCACATAGGGCGCCGACAACCGATCAGCCATATTCACTGGGGCGGCGGGACTCCGAATTATCTTCATAGTGATGATATTGCACGGGTTTTAAATCTCATAAAAAAGCAGTTTACAGTTCTGGACGATGCCGAGATCGCTATGGAAATTGATCCTCGCCTACTAAACAAAGACTTTGTGGGTGAAGCCGTAAAACTGGGTATTAACCGCGCCAGTTTGGGCGTTCAGGATTTTAACGAAGACGTTCAGAATGCCATTAACAGGGTTCAGCCCTATGACATGGTAGAAAAATGCGTGCGCTGGCTACGTGAGGCCGGGATCAGGAAAATCAATTTCGATCTGCTATACGGCCTTCCCTTTCAGAACGAAGATATTATCCAAAAGAATGTAGAAAAAGCCGTTGCCCTTGCCCCGGATCGAATCTCTCTGTTCGGTTATGCACATGTGCCGTGGGTCCAGAAGCGACAAAAACTTCTGGAACAATATCCGATGCCCAATGCACAGGAGCGCTATAGGCTTTTTGAAACGGCAAAAAACAGACTCTGCGCGCACGGTTATCGTCCTGTCGGCATAGATCATTTCTCCAGAGCGGATGATGATCTATACAATGCCTGGAAAGAAAAACGGCTACACCGCAACTTTCAAGGATACACGTCGGATGATGCCGGTATTCTGATCGGTTTCGGGGCTTCATCCATCAGTTCCCTGCCACAAGCTTACGTCCAGAATGATCCTGACGTAAGAACCTACCGGAAACGTATAGAAGACGGCATTCTTCCTGTGCATAAAGGATATACTCTGACGGAAGATGATCTCCTCAGACGTAAAATAATTGAATCGCTGATGTGCTATTTTGAGGTCGATCTGCAACAATATTATGAAGATGTCAGTTTTTTTAGCAGCGCGCTGGACTCTATGAAAAAATATGAAACAGACGGTCTTGTTGCAATAGACGGTGGCCGGATCACTGTGAGTGATAAAGGCCGTCCGTTTACCCGGCTGATCGCCGCTTGTTTTGATGTTTATTGGGCACCGGAAGAAGTACGACATGCGCAGGCCGTTTGAAAAACAAAAGAGTCAATCATCTATGCTCTGCTCAAACCACAAAAGAAGCGCATCAATCTTTTGCCAACATTGACGCGGGTCAAGTTTTTGCCTTTTAAATACCGCTACAGTGACCACAAATTCACACTAACAAACTCAGATTATCGCTATGAATCATGATATTATTGTTATTGGCGCAGGACCCGCAGGACTAAGCTTTACCAGAGATATGGCAGAAACGGGTTTGAATGTCGCTCTGGTTGAAAAACAAGCCGAAGAGATTTTGGCCGAACCGCCCTATGATGGCCGTGAGATTGCGCTTACACATTTATCACATAAAATTATGAATGGTCTGGGTATCTGGAATTTAATTCCGGATGAGCATATTTCCTTAATTAAAACGGCCAAAGTTCTCAACGGAAAATCTCCCTATGCGCTGTCTTTTGATCATGAAGAAGTCGGAGAAGAAACTCTTGGTTTTATGATCTCCAATCACAGAATTAGAAAAGCAGCCTATGAATCCCTGAAGAGCTTCTCCAACATCCAAATTCTTACTAAAAAGACAGTTTCCAAACTGGGCACAGATAACGAAAAAGGCTGGGTTGAGCTTGCTGATGGAGAGCGTCTGGAAGCACCGCTCATCATTTCCGCTGACAGCCGTTTTTCCGCCACGCGCCGCATGATGGGCATTTCCACTTCCATGCTCGATTTTGGCCGCACCTGCATTGTCTGTACCATGGAAGCCGAACTGCCCCATAAAGACACCGCTTATGAGTGCTTCCACTATGACCGCACACTGGCCGTGCTGCCAATGAGTAAGAATCAGGTCTCTATTGTCATCACCTTAAAATCAGAAGAAAGTGCCGCTGTTCTTGAAATGAGCGCGACGGCTTTCGCCGCCGATATTGAACGCCGTGCCGAAGGGCGCTTTGGTGCGATGAAACTCTCAAGTGAACTCTTTCCTTATCCTCTTGTTGCGACCTTCGCCAAGACATTCTACACAAACAAATTTGCCATTATTGGCGATGCTGCTGTGGGTATGCACCCCGTTACTGCGCATGGATTCAATTTAGGGCTGCGCGGTGCCCATACACTGGCCAACGAAATGAAAACCGCCTTACAAACCGGGTGTGATTTTTCTTCACGGACCGTATTGGAACGCTACAGCCGTAAACATCGCCGTGCCAGCTTGCCGCTTTATCACGGAACGAACGCACTGGTGCGTCTGTATACGAAGGACACTCCCTCTGCAAAATTTGCGCGCCGCACTTTGCTCCGATTGGGGAACCGCATTGGACCGGCAAAACGTTTGATTATGAACCAGCTCACGGAAATAAAAGCGGCATAATCACTCAATAAGCTAAGCGAGCGCTATAGCGCACAAAACAGCACCCTCACTCACTTTAAATTAAACTTGTGCTGACAGGGCACAAATTTGATCTTGGTCAATACTAGTTTTCCTAAAAAGGTGTAGAAATTCGTCCCTGTGATGATGCCACTAACAACCTGAGCTACGAAACCACAAGTAGTGGCGGGTCTTAAACTAAGAGGAATTTTGAAAAAAGGATACCGCGCAATGACAAAAGAAAATCTGCAAAAAAGAAGCTGGGCCGAGCCTTTTAAAATCAAGGTTGTCGAACCGATAAAAATGACAACAAGGGAGCAGCGGGATCACGCTATCAGGGAAGCGGGTTACAATACCTTCCTGCTAAAATCCGAAGATGTTTATATCGATCTGCTGACCGATAGCGGCACGAATGCAATGAGCGACAGGCAATGGGCCGGTATGATGCTGGGGGATGAATCTTATGCCGGGAGCAAAAATTTTTACAATCTGGAAGACAAAGTCAGAGAATATTACGGCATGCCGCATTTTGTGCCGACCCATCAAGGCCGCGCCGCCGAGCATTTAATTTCCCGTATCCTGATAAAACCCGGCGATTTCGTTCCGGGAAACATGTATTTCACGACAACGCGGCTGCATCAGGAACTGGCCGGAGCCACTTTTGTCGATGTCATTATAGACGAAGCTCATGACCCGGAAAACGAACATCCGTTTAAAGGAAATATTAACCTGCAAAAATTGGAAGATTTAATCAAGGAAGTCGGGGCAGATAAAATTCCTTATGTCTCTATGGCCGGGCCGGTCAACATGGCGGGCGGCCAACCTTTTTCTATGGAGAACCTGAAGGCACTAAAGGCGCTGTGTGATAAACATGGAATTCGCTTATGGTTTGATGCAACAAGGGCATGCGAAAATGCTTACTTCATCAAGGAAAGAGAGAAAGGCTATCAAGACAAAACCATTGCTGAAATTTTGAAAGAGATTTGCTCGTATTTTGAAGGACTATGGATCAGCGCCAAGAAAGACTTACTGGTTAATATCGGCGGCTTTCTTGCGACACGGGATGACAACGTCTATAAAAAGGCGTGCAATATGGTCGTTGTTTACGAAGGGCTACATACCTATGGTGGATTGGCGGGCCGGGATATGGAGGCCATGGCGCGCGGTATCGAAGAGATGGTCGACTATGACACACTCAGAGCGCGTATCGGACAGGTTGAATATTGCGGTCATGAGTTGGAAAAATATGGTGTTCCTTTTGTAAAACCGATTGGTGGCCATGCCATATTTCTGAATGCGAAGAAAATTCTTGAACATATCCCGCCGGAACAGTTTCCCGCACAAACACTAGCGGCCGCAATCTATGTCGATTCTGGCGTACGCTCTATGGAACGGGGCGGTGTTTCCGCAGGGCGCAATTCTGAAACGGGAGAAAACAAGCATCCTGAACTTGAACTGGTCAGACTAACCTTCCCACGCAGAGTTTATACGCAAGCCCATATAGACGTCACTGTTGAGTCTGTTGTATCTGTGTTTGAGAACAGAAAAAATGTCCGGGGCTTGAAAATGGTTTATGAGCCAGAATATTTGAGATTTTTTCAGGCCCGGTTTGAAAAGCTATAAAGAAAGAGAGTCAATGCTGAATTTAACATCATTTGAAACACCCCATCATCCGCGATCCCATGTAAACGCACTTGTACGGCTGCATCATCCGTTTACCGAGGAAGATCGGCTTGAGGCCGCGATTAAGGCAGGATGGAATGTTTTTCAGTTTCCTTCCGAGATGCTGTGTGGTGGTGATTTGCTTTCGGATTCCGGTACGACAACCATGACCACCGAACAATTTTCTGCACTTATTATGGGCGATGAATCATACGGCAGTAATTGGGGATATTTCCAGCTTCTTGAAACCATGGGAACTACCTTTGGCATCGATACCGGGGAGTGGGAAATATATCTATTCCATCAGGCCCGTGCGGCAGAGCACGCGCTTTTTACGCATATTACCGGCGAAAATCTTATTATCCCGGCAAACAGCTTTTTTGATACGACACGCGCCAATGCCGAAGCAAACCGTATAGATGCCCGCGATCTTGTCTGCGAAGACTTTAAGAATAACCCTGACTATCCCTTCAAGGGCAACATAGACCTTGGGGCGCTTGAACAGCTTCTTGAAGATCATCACAAACAAATTCCTCTGGTCATCTCCACCATTACCAATAATACCGGCGGCGGTCAGCCGGTGTCGCTGGAAAACATCAAAGCCACGCGCGCGCTTTGTGATACACATGGCATACCATTTTTCCTTGATGCCTGCCGGTTTGCCGAGAATGCATGGTTCATTAAAGAGCGCGAAGAGGGCTACAAAGACAAATCCGTAGCCGCCATTGCAAGGGAAGAGTTCTCTTTCTGCGACGGCTTTACCATTTCGTTTAAAAAAGACGGGCTTGCCAATATGGGCGGCGCACTCGCTATCCGCAAAAATTCAAGGCTTACCGAACGCTACCCGAATATATTTGATAACATTCGCGACCACCAAATTCTGGTTGAAGGCCACCCGACTTACGGCGGACTATCGGGCCGAGACATCATGACCATTACCGTAGGGCTGGAAACCGTTGTCAAAGAAGAATATTTGAAAGGCCGGATCGGACAGGTAGAAGAATTCGGAAAGTATCTGCGGCAACTTGGAGTTCCTATGATTGAACCGTTTGGCGGCCATGCTGTCTATCTTGATATGGACAGGTTTTTTGAAGGCACCGCCATGAAAAGAGAAGATTTTGGCGGCATTTCTCTTGCGGCTCTTTTACTTCTTAAGGGTGTGAGGCTTTGTGAACTCGGGGCATTTGCTTTTGGCACCTATAATCCGGACACAGAAGAAGAAACATTTCCGCTCCATAATTTTGTCAGGGCTGCCGTGCCGCGCAACAAGTACGAGGCGCAGGATCTTTTTTATGTGGCAGACTGTATCAAAGGATTATACGACCAAAGGGACGCTATACCGAGAGCAATACCCGTCTGGGGCAAGGATAAGACCCTGCGCCATTTCAAAGCACGCTTTGAGCTGGTAGATATGTAGCCCTGTTAGATAAACGAAATGGCTGTGCAGCCCGAACAAAATAAAACTTTGTC